>NZ_JBFUIX010000024.1:0-76259 GCF_056401635.1 Paenibacillus sp. P4_E11
ATGTAAGGATGCGAAAAAAGCTATTTAGTTAGTAGCTTGGACTGGCAGTTTGGACTGGGGGAGGGTTAGGCGAAATGTCGTACCGACCATTAACTTGCTCTCCACTTCCATCCTGCCGCCATGGTCCATCACGATCTTGTGACAGATCGATAATCCAAGGCCTGTTCCATTATCCTTGGTCGTATAGAACGGATGAAACACCTTGTCCATCTCCGCTTCCGGAATACCCTTACCCGTATCCTCGATTTCGATAACCGCATCATCCTCACTTGCATAGAGCCGAATCGTAACGGTACCTTCATCCGGCATGGCTTCGAATGCATTTTTGACCAGATTCAGGAACAGCTGCACCAGCTTGTCTTGATCCATCAGCATCTCCAACTCGGGATTTGCCGGTTCATATACGATAAGATGACCTAGCCGCAGTGACTCAGACTCCATTAACGAAATAACTCGATGGATGCATTGGTGAATCGGCCTGACCTTGAAATGAGCCACATGCGGCTTGGAAAACTGCAGAAACTCAGCCGTCAGCTCACTCATCCGATTAATCTCGTCCATGATGAGCTCATACCAGGGCTCGATATTGTAGTGATTGGATCTCGAGATTTGCAGAAAGCCCTTGACTGTCGTGAGTGGATTGCGGATCTCATGAGCCATACCCGAAGCTAATTCTCCCACTACGCGCAGTTTCTCCGAACGCACCATCAGATTCTCCCGTTTCAACCAAATCTCGCTCTTCATGTTGAACAGCATCTTCTCTGCGGCATGTATCAATTCTTCCCTATTCGCTCCATCTGCTGGGTACAAGGCGTATCCGTATGTGATTTGCATCCCTGTAAGCTTAGGGATTTCCGATTCCAGCAGTTGATGGATGTTCGTCACTCGCTGCTCGGCGTTGTTGCCATGTATGGCGAGAGCGAACTCATCTCCTCCGTACCTGGCTATCATATAGGCGTCGGAGAATACGACCTTCAATCGTTCGGCGATATCTTTCAGGATCCGGTCCCCACCCGCAAAACCTTGCACATTGTTCATGGACTTGAGATTCGTGCAATCGATAATGATGAGGATGAGTGGCGTTTTGTTGCGGATGAGCTTCTCCACTTGGCGGTGATACTCTTCGTAGTTGAATAAGCCGGTCAAGGCATCATGCATCGATAAGATGCGATTTTGCGTATCGAGATTTTCCTTGTTTTTCTCGGATTTGAACAAATAGTTGCTGAGGTAGATAGCGAGTGCGAAAGAGAAGGCGTCATACCCAATGACAAGAAGATTGTAATCGGTCACTGCATTGTAGGTCAGACGGATGAAGGAATAGGTGGCTGTGTAGATGAACCAGAGTGTGATATTGTTGAGCGTGGATTTGACAGGATAACAGTCGCGACCAAGTAGTAGTAAATACAAGGGATGAACCCAGTTAATCTGCACATACCCATGAAGTAGGGCAAGCAGCAGGAACCGGACGGGCATCAGCCGGGGATAGCGCAGTTCCAGAACGTAGACAGTCAAGAACGAAATACCGCTCACAAGCATAAGCCAAGGATGCGGAGAAAGTCCGAGGAATAATGAGGAGAGAATAACCCATACAGCGTACATCGGTACGAGAAGACGTGAGACCATTGACCTGAACCTCCACCCATAATCAAGTTCTACGAATCTTGCAAGCTCTTGCTATTAGCAGGAACTCATAAAGTGCCGTATTACGGGAACACTAAGTCGAATTTGAGAAAAGAGGAGGTCGATACCATGGACTCACAAGGAATAGAGCGAGAATCATTCGTTGCCGCACAGAAGAACGGCGACGGGGATCTGACCGCGTTCAAAACGTCTTCGGGCCGTGTGCTGGATTACACCCAAGCACTCCAGGAAGTGAATATGGGCAAGATTCAAGGTGTGAATATGTTCAAAGGTCGGGATGGCGAAATGTACATCCGGGGCGACGCCGACGGCGATCCAACAAACAACTTGGACAATCTCCCAGGTTTCTGAGCTAAGAGAATAGTAAGTTCCAGGCCAGGCATCTGACGATGTCTGGCTTTTTGTCATATTCTATGTGGCAGAACCCGAGAATGTATAAATGCGATGCTGCTCCAGAAACGTCATGTCACCGGTCTTCCCGATGAACGTTGGCATGGTATCGCCGTAGTGCATAAGCCACGTCCTGCGTTGAATTTCATTCGGTAAAGTAAGCAACTGAGACAGTGTAGTGTGTACGATTCCCGATCCTTCCAACTGGCAGTCGTGAAGAATATGCGCACAATTACGATTGTTCGCAATGTGTAGCAGCATAGATTCGTCGAACGTAACGTCCCCGCTATAAAAAAGATGGTCGTTCATAATAATAGAGTAGCTTTCCATGTTCGGATAATGATGTGTGCGTAGGAGCTCAATGGTAAGTCCAGGTTGGATTTCAGATCGGTGACCTGCTTTCAACAGAACGATATCAAAGTAGTTATCCAGGTCGCACGGTCCTTCCACTGTATTGTTCAACCCTGCCTTCAAGGAGTGCTCCCATAAGGGCTCGATTAATCCGGCTTCTATATATAAAGTGGGTCGAATCTGATACACATATTTCATCCGAAGTGCATATTCCTCCAGCCCTCCGATATGATCAGCATGCAGGTGGGTTATAAGCACACCCTGGATGCTGCTTAAAGGTACGTTCATCTGATGAAGCGACCACGGAGCTGTAATGCCGCAATCGATCATGAACGTATAACCGTTACACGTAATCAGCGCGTTGTTGTTAAAGTACTTCTTGGCAAAAGCTGATCCTGTACCGATCATTTGGAGCTGCAACTGCATGATGAACCTCCTTACGGGCGCTTGTACGCATTAGTATTAATTTAACACGTTTATTTGGAAAAAAAAAGAATTGTTCTGTCGACAATTTTCGCAAGTGGAGCAAAAAATTGTCGCCATCCGGGCATTCGCGGAGGCCCGAATCGCGCTGAAGCCATACATTGCATGTGAAGGGTAGGGACCCCAGTTCCCGGAGCCCACCCATGTGAAGGGAGCAGACAGCGAAATGGCCACGAAAGCGAAAAAAAAGCAGCCGACACCGAGCTCCAGCCAATCGTACCAGATGAAAATCGTCACCTCGGACGTTTGCTTCGTTTGCAAGAAGCAGTGTGCACGAGGATTACGCTATCTGGAACAGATGAGTCGCCCTGGAGCGACTGGCAGGGGAGTGCCGTGCATTCTGACCCGGTATAAAGCCTAGTGAACCGGCAGGACGGATCCCAGCAGGGAGCCGTCCTATTGGACGTATGGGATGCATTAGTGCTCGATGCGGTGTGCGTGCGTATACACATTCATCCCGGCGCCTCGCAGGAATCCGACTGCGGTCAAGCCGAGCTCATCGGCCAGCTGCAAGGCAAGATCGGTCGGCGCTGACTTGGACAACAAGGTGGGGGCTCCGATCTTAACCGCCTTCAGTACGACCTCGGAAGCGAGTCGACCACTGAATACGATAACCTTGTCCGTCGTCGTCATGCCTGTCTGCAAGATGTGGCCATACAGCTTGTCGAGCGCGTTATGACGGCCGATATCAGCGAATGTGGCCAAGAGTGATCGTCCATCGGACAATGCGGCTTGGTGGACGCCACCGGTATCCCGGTGCACGTCAGATGAAGCGTGCAGCAATTTCATTAATGTGTAACACGTCTCCGGAGAAAGCGTCAATCCACATTCAGTGTCGAGTGGCTTGGCCGTCTGCGCATCCGCGTGGAAGTAGAAGGACTGCCGCCCTTTGCCGCAGCACGAAGCAATTCTACGTTTGGAGAAGAGTGCTGGATCAAGCGCCGAGCGGTGATGTAGATCCACGAAGGCACGACCTGCTTCCGTGTCGATTAGCAGACTAGCGATGTCCGCCGCCTGGCGGATCGCGCCTTCGGAGGCAAGGAAGCCTATGACAAGCTGCTCCAGATCGGCCGGGGTACATACAATCGTCGCGAATTCACGGTCGTTCACATAGACCGTTAACGGATATTCGGCGACCACAATGTCGTCGAACGGCTCCCAGTGGTCGGCCTTATATCGGCGGATCGGCCAGGGGGTTGTGATGGGGAGTTGGTCATTCATGTTCGCGGATACCTCCCTTGCTTTACCAGATTCAAAGTTTTTTGCGAGAAGGGGTGAACGAGAGTTGCACCCGTGCTATGATAAGCATATACCAAGTTTCTGGAAAGTTACAGCCATCTTAATCCAATTAAGGAAGTGTACATATGGGGAAAACGAAGCATACCGGCCCAATGAAGCTGAACAAGTCACCGAAACCTTCCCTCTGGGCGAGCCGTATCCCGCTTGGTCTTGGAAAAGTAAAGCCTCATCATATTCTGGATACGTTGAAAGTGGTCTATGACAATCGTGATAACCTGCCGTATGCTTATCGTATTCTAACCCAAGGCGTCTGTGACGGCTGTGCGTTGGGCGTATCCGGCCTGCGCGATCAGACGTTGTCGGGGCCGCACTTGTGCACGACCCGGTTGAACGTGCTGCGCCTGAACACGATGCCGGCGATCGAATCGCACTGGTTCGAGGATACCGCACGGCTCAGCGCGATGGACAGTACCGCCCTGCGCAAGCTCGGGCGCATCCCTTATCCGATGTCCAGACGGAAAGGGGAAACGAAGTTCACCCGCCTCACCTGGGATGAGGCGCTGAACCGGATCGCGACGAAGATTCGCGATATCGATCCGAAGCAGTTGGCGTTCTATCTGACCGCACGGGGCATTACGAACGAAGTGTACTATACGGGTGCCAAAGTAGCCCGTTTCCTTGGTACGAACAATGTTGATAACGCTTCCCGTATATGCCACTCCCCGAGCAAGACCGCGCTCAAGCGTTCCCTCGGCATCTCAGCGTCTAGCTGCAGTTATAAAGATTGGATCGGCACTGACGTGCTCGTCTTCTGGGGTTCGGTTGCCGCCAACAATCAACCGGTCTCGACGAAGTATATGTATGCGGCCAAGAAGGCCGGGACGAAGATCATCGTCATTAATCCGTATCGGGAGCCGTCGATGGAGAACTACTGGATTCCATCAATCGCCGAGAGCGCGCTGTTCGGGACGAAGATCGTCGACTCGTTCGTGCAGGTGAACATCGGCGGGGATATCGCCTTCATGAATGGCGTCATGAAGGTATGGTTCGAGATGGAGGCGGAGGAGCGCGGCTCCGCCATCGATTGGCGGTTCGTCGAAGCCCACGCGAAGGGCTGGGACGAACTGCGGGAACACGTCCAGGCGTTGCCGTGGGACGTGCTGGAGCGATCGTCCGGCCTGTCGCGGACGGAGATGGTGGACTTCGCCCAGATGCTGGCGCGGGCGAAGAGCGGGGTGTTCGTGTGGAGCATGGGGCTGACGCAGCACCGCTTCGGGACCGACAACGTGTCCCAGGTGGCCAACTTGGCCATGCTCCGCGGGTTTGTTGGCCGCGAGCATTGCGGCGTCATGCCGATCCGCGGCCACAGCGGCGTCCAGGGCTCCGGCGAGATGGGCGCGGAGCCGATGTCCCTCCCGGGCGGCATCTCCAACGTCGCATCGAACCGGGAACGGTTCGAGCGCTTGTGGGGATTCGAGCTGCCTACGTGGGAGGGGGACATCGTCGGCCTGACGCTGGAGAACGCGCTCTTGCCCGAGACGCATGAACGGCGCACCCGCCTGTTCTTTACGTCCGGCGGCAATTTCTTGGAGACGATGCCGGATCCGGAATTCGTCCGTCAGTGTCTGGAGGCGGTGGAGCTGCGCGTGCATCAAGATATTATCTTGAACACGTCCGCACTCGCCGAAGCGAAGGAAGAGGTCATTCTGTTGCCGGCGATGACCCGCTATGAGCAGCCGGGCGGCGGTACATCCACGAGCACGGAGCGCATGGTGTATTTCAGCCCGGAAATCGAAGGCCCCCGCGTGGAGGAAGCCCGCGCCGAGTGGGAAATCTATGTGGATTTGGCGCAGCGGGTATTCCCCGAACGTAAGCATCTGATCGAATTCCAATCCGCGCAGCACATACGCGACGAAATCGCTGCTGCCGTCCCTTACTACGATGGGGTACAGCATTTGCGCCGTAAAGGGGATGTGTTCCAGTGGGGGGGCGCTTGGTTATGCGAGCAGGGCGTATGTCCGACCGAGGATGGCCGTGGAACGCTGTTGCCGATTCAATTGCCGGAGCTGCGTAAGCCGGAAGGGCACTTCTACGTCACAACTCGACGTGGCAAGCAGTTCAATTCGATGGTGTATAGTGAGAAAGATCCGTTCAATAATGCCATGCGCGAAGACGTACTCATCCAGCAATCAGATGCGGCCTCCCTGGATATTCGCGAAGGGGAAGCGATTGCGGTATACAATGCACACGGTACGTTCATCGGCCGAGCGAAGTTTGCCGAGATCAAGGCAGGCAATATCGAGGTATACTGGCCGGAGGGCAATGTGCTGCTGCCTAAGGGCGTCTATGAACCGTACGCTGGTATTCCGGAGTATAATACGACGGTTGTAGTAGAGAAAGCAGATACGTATATTGCTCATAAGGATACCCGTTATGCCGAGCGGCGTATCGCAGAGCTTGAGATGGAACCAAGCTGAGTGAAAGTCTCCTGCTAGATGAACAATCCCTGCAACATCAGGGCTGAAAGTCCTGGTATTGCAGGGATTAAGGGTCGTAATGTGGGATATGTGTTATCTATTGTTTCTACTCATGAATTGCAAGATCAGCCGATCGAGTTGTTGGCTCACTTTCAACACGCGCGGGTGTCCCATGTCGAACTTGTAGTGCTTGGCTGTGGCATGAAGATGTTGTTGCAACCGGTAAATTTCCTTTTGTAGATCATGACCGCTGTGCATGAGTACTCCTGCTTTCTCGCTGCGAGTTTGGTCCTCTGGTATTATTTTACTATAAAAACATAAAAAAGGGTACTGCAAATATAGTCAGCCTTTTCGTTGTTTTTTTAGGAGTGATCGCAACTCTTTGTCATATGGGGAGTATAATCTAGCAGATGAAATTGAGATGGAGGTTATGATTACATGAAAGGGAAACGACTGGTTGTCCTGACCCTCCTATTCACGGTACTCGGCGCGGGAATCGTATATGCGGGCTCCCCCTGGGGCGATTATCAAGGCTTCACGAAGGTGAAGGTGACCGTCAATAACAATGAGGCGGTAAGCGGCGAAGTTCCTGGTTTCGTCATAGCGGGCCGCGCGGTGCTTCCTCTGCGGGATTTAACGGATTCTTTGCAGGCTCTTGTGAGATGGGACGAATCGAACAAGACCGCAGAAATTTACAAACCGAACGTTCACATGTTCGTAGCGTTAGATGTTAGCAAGGATGACGTCATTAAACAGCCGTTCGGCAAGGTGAAGCGCGGCGACAAGATGAATTTCGTCGTATTTGCCCAAGTGGATAGCTTGAAGACTCCGATCTCCTACTTCAAGATCGAGATTCTGCACCCGGATGGCAGCGTGCTGCGTACCAGTGATCCATTAAGCGCCGATAACGACAGCTTTTGGTACAAATGGCCTTTCACAGGCGTAACATTCGATGCGTATGGCGATTACAAAGTGCGCTTCCTCATGAAGCTTGAGGAGAAGGACAGCTACACGGTAGTTTCCGAGAAAGTGATCAAATCCGAGTAGTCGGTTCGAATTGACCCACTCAGCCCAAAGTGATACTATAGGCTAGGTTAATTAAATCACCGATGAAAAGAGGACTTAACATGAGCGACCACCAGCACGATGAGAACTGCGCGCATGGAGACGATCACGAAGAGGATGTGTTCCTGGTCACCGACGAAGAAGGCCAAGAGCATGAGATGGTCATCGTATACACATTCGAATCTCAGAATCAAGCCTACGCTGTCATGATCGACCGTAACGATCCAGAAGCAGACGGCATGATATTCCGGGTCGAAGAGCAAGAAGATGAGGCTTTCCTGGTGAACATAGAGGACGATGAAGAATGGGATCGTGTATCGGCCATCTACAATCAGATTGTGGAAGAAGAATCGAAGGAATAAGTGTTACCAAAGCCCTGTTGCGTATACGCAGCGGGGCTTTGGTATGAACGGATTAGATAGTATAGCCCCAGATTTGTTAAAGAACATAGAAAAACCAGATAACGCATCAAGACGCTGTCTGGTTTTTCTATGTTCCTGCTATGTAAGGAATTTTGCTGTTAGGGGCCGGTAGTTGCTTTATTTGCGCGGGTTGAAGTACATGACCCTGCCGTTGAACAGATGCAGCTCAGCCTTCAGTGTCTTCGCCAAGTATTTACAAAGCTCATTTCCTTTGGCCTTGTCACCATGAGTCGAGCCAGATGGGAGAACGACTTGGACGAAGGGACGTTCTGTTTCTGTTTCTTCGGACGCCTTGCTGCCGATCCCAAGAATAATATGTTTGTAAAGGGGGTCCGTGCCTTTGAGATAAAACCATTGATCTTGGCCTTCGGGTTTCGTCTCGATCGAATAAGGGAATGCCGAGTCCGAATAATCCCAACCGAGCTGCTGGCCCGTCTTCTTCAACTGATCTTTGTAATGCAACAGACGTTCTTTCAATTCATCAACCGTAACCGAAGGGACAGCGGAGCCGTCAGTCAAATACATGTAAGCGCTTTGCGCCATGAGGACACCTACCTTATATGCATACAAGTTCATGACCATCATAGCATTTCACTTTACCTAATACAAGGCAGGAAAACGCGTACGGAGGCCAAACTACCCGATCTCATTAAGAGATCGGCGTAGTCTCCACGATTACTTTCACCTGTTGAACGGATCGATCCTCGGGCCCTTTGACCGGTAGTCCGACTTCCACGTGATCAACGATATAATTGATCTGTTCTTGGGAAATGACTTCACCTGGGAGCAGGATCGGGATTCCCGGAGGATACACATAGATGAATTCGGCTATGATGCGACCTGCCGATTCCTTGAATGGAAGGACCTCGGTATCTCCATAGAATGCATCTCTTGGTGACAACGACAAATGAGGGACCTCGGGAATCTTCACATTCAGCTCAGGTGGTGGGTTGCTCGGATCGTAACCCTTAGCAAGCTCAGCCAATGCTTCAAGGAGACAATCAATGGTCTCGCGTGTATCACCCGGCGTTACCAGGCACAGGATATTGTACATATCGCTGAGTTCGATCTCGATGTTGGCATGCTCGCGCAACCAGTTTTCCACATCGTAGCCGGTCAGACCCAGATGGCGAACATGAATCGTTAACTTCATCGGATCGCAATCGAATGTAGCTTCGCCGCCTAATATTTCTCTGCCGAAGCAGTACAAGCCTGGCATTTCATTAATCGATTCGCGTGCAAACTGCGCCAGTTCGATGGCTTGCTCGATCATGGCACGGCCATTGAGTGCCAAATTCCGGCGAGAGGTGTCGAGCGATCCGAGCAGCAAATACGAGGTGGAGGTTGTCGTCAGCATGCTGATGATGGTCTGCACCCGTTTCGGATTAATGCGATTGCCCTTCAAGTTCAGCACCGAGCTTTGCGTCATGGAGCCGCCCAGCTTGTGTACACTTGTAGCCGCCATATCTGCGCCAGCCTGCATAGCGGACAGCGGCAAGTCTTCATGGAATTGCATCAACACCCCATGTGCCTCATCCACTAACACAGGAATGTCGTAGCTGTGCACGAGTTCCACAATTTCTTGCAAATCCGCACATATACCGAAGTAGGTTGGATTGATCACAAGCACGGCCTTTGCGTCCGGATGGCGTTCTAGAGCACGTTTCACGGAACGTGTCGTAATGCCATGATCGATGCCGAGATTCGGGTCACTCGCTGGCGAGATGAACACCGGCTTGGCACCTGCGAATATGATGGCGGACATAATCGATTTGTGCACATTGCGTGGAACGATTATTTTATCGCCTTCGCCGCATACGGACATGATCATCGTCATGATCATACCACTCGTACCTTGCACGGAGAAGTAAGTATAATCGGCGCCGAATGCATCGGCGGCCAGCTTCTGAGCTTCTTCAATGACACCGGTCGGTTGATGCAGGTCATCCAAAGGTGCTATATTGATTAAGTCAATGGAGAGGGCGCGATCTCCAATAAAGGTACGAAATTCCACATCGGTTCCGATACCTTTCTTGTGCCCCGGAATATGGAACTGCACCGGATTTTTGGCTGCATGTTCAGTTAGTGCGGTAAAAAGGGGAGTGCGACGGTGGTCCATCTGGTCATCCCTRCCCTTCAATAGGAGTCGTAGTAGTAAGTTAACAAGCTTGAGTATATCAAAAACAAACGTGGATGCAAGGGCAGATTCAGGTTTTGCCTGAGAAGAAACGGATAGACTGTTATTAAGAACTCAACTTTCGCGGCTAGTTATCTGCGAAAGTTGAGTTAAGAAGCGACTTCGAGGTGAAAACTGTGAATTTTGTCCAAGCATTTTGGAGCAAACAAAAGCAATTGTTTACTCCGTTCGTTACACAGCTACTAGTTATTATGTTTCTTGTAGAGTTTGTAAAGGGAGCCATTCTCATCTCCATCCTTCCCGTGTACATGCAGTCATCGCTCGGTATCTCGGCCTTTATCATCGGTTGGACGTTGGCTGTTCAATATATTGGCGATAATGCGTTCCGCGGCCCAATCGGATGGATGATTGATAAGATAGGCTATAGACCGGTCATGCTCACCGGTGTCATCCTGACTTTTCTCTCTGTCCTGTTAATGTATACCTTCTCGCACTATTCATGGATCATTGTGGCTTGCGCATTGCTCGGTATTGGCACGTCGCCACTATGGCCTTGCGTTATAACCGGTGCCACCGAATCAGGCGGCCACGAAGCGAATGGCACGATCATGAGTGTCGTGTATATGGCTTGGTTGAGCGGGGTTGGGATGGGACCCGTAGTCATCAACTTCTTCGTCGGCGATACATACTCGAATGCCTTCCGCATTCTCCTCGTCTTGACGGGCTTGAGCGTTGTCATCGCTATGTTCCTGCCTGGACAGAAAAATGGCGGAGGTGTGCGAATTCTCGTCCAGCTGTGGAAAGCCCGTCCGCATGAATCGAATCAGCAACCATTCTCGACGCGAATGGAAGCGTGGATGGCTGACCGGATCGATCGGTCCCGTCGGTACATCTCGGAAGTTAAAGCTTCCCTGCACGTCAGCTGGGTGTTCTACCCCGCTTTGTTCGCGCAAACGTTCGCATTAGGACTTTTAACGCCGGTTCTGACCATATATGCTCGCAGCGTTCTTGAACTTACACCTGCGCAATACAGCCTACTCCTCGTTGTCGGAGGCGCGATCACGGTATTGTTCCTCATCCCTGTCGGGAAGCTCGTGGATCGCTGGGGGGCGAAGTGGTTCGTAAATGCAGGGCTTATCGTAAGCGCCGTTACATTGCTATTGTTCACATTAGTGGACGGCATCATGATGCTGTTCGTCATGGTGTGTGCCCTGGGAATAGGCTATGCGCTCTTGATCCCGTCGTGGAACGCCTTGATTGCTTCGGTCATCCCGAAAGACAAGAGAGGGGCGGTATGGGGATTTTTTCTGACGATTGAAGGCTCCGGGACCGTAATAGGCCCGATTGTGTCAGGGGTGCTGTCCGATCATATAGGCTACCATGCCCCATTTATTACGAGTGGTATCGTCTTGCTTGCCCTGTTTGTTTTGCAATTGTTCATTTTTATTGACCGAAAAGTTATGGTAAGATAAGGTCGCTTGCTGTCATTCAGGCATTTCTGTAGGAGGATTCATATGAATAAACCAATGTTAACGATCATGCTCATCCTCGTGACGATCTTTATCGGATTCGGAATCATTATTCCCATCATGCCAGTGCTGGTGACACCGTTTCATCTAAGTATGATGCTCGCATTATACTCAGCGGTTTCGTTCCTGATGTCCCCATTATGGGGCTGGCTGTCCGATCGAATCGGGCGCAGGCCGATCTTACTCATGGGACTTGCCGGGTTTGCGATTAGCTTCCTTATATTCGGATTAGCGGACGGTCATCTATGGTTGATGTACGTATCCAGGCTGTTGGGCGGTCTGTTCTCTGGAGCAGCAACGGCTTGTGCGGTGGCATATGTAGCGGACATCACGACCAATGAAGAACGAACTAAGGGCATGGGACTTGTCGGGATGTCAATCGGATTAGGCTTTATATTCGGACCGGCGATTGGCGGATTGCTTAGTGGTGGCGATTACGGTCACCAAGTTCCTTTCTTTGCTGCTTCGGCACTTTCTGTCATTACGCTTTGTTTCGCGGCAGTTGTGTTGAAAGAGTCGTTACCGAAGGAGAAGCGCACGTCTCGTACCGACAAGCGAGTATCGCGCTGGACTGCATTTTCTGGACCGCTTAAATATTTATACGTCTTGTCGTTTTTCGTAACATTTACACTGGCGGGAATGGAAGCGACGCTGCAATATTTTGAGATACGACGCTTTGAGGCTACTGCTATGGATATGGGGATCCTGTTCTTGGTTAGCGGAATTGTAGGAGCAGGTATTCAGGGCGGTGTCGTTCGTAGGTATATCAAATCAGGTGATGAGACGAAAGTAATCGGTATCGGGCTTGTTCTATCGGCGATTGGCTTCTTCCTGATCCTGCTGTCGAGCAATCTGCTTACGGCTACGATCTATATGACGGTATTTGCTTCCGGGAACGCCTTGATCCGTCCGTGCGTAACGTCGCTCATCACGCAGAGGACGAAGGTAGGGCAAGGAGTAGCGTCCGGTCTCAGCTCTTCCATGGACAGCCTTGGACGGATTGCAGGGCCATTGATGGGGATGGGGGCCTTTCACTTGAATATCAATCTCCCCTTCTTAATCGGCGGTGTGTTATGCTTGGCGGCCATCACGTTATTGGTCGGTTTCCTCGCCGCAGACAGACGTAATCGTGGAATCCACTCGACCGTCTAGGAATAATCCGAAACGAATACTTTGAATCGTATTTTGCCGGTGCAAAATAAACGAATCAAAGTATTTTTTTTCTTGATGACTTTGAAAACGCTTTATCATATAATGAACACAAATCTCACATGTTAAAGGCATTATTGACTACTTGCACACACTCGACACCAGGGGGAATACATCCTTGTTCAAGTTCGTCCCACACTTCTCGAAGCGGCTCCGCTTCCTCATCACTTCCTGTGTCATTATCGTTTCTTTATGCAGTGTGCCTTACATATCTGCTGTCGGTAACGACAATCATCCCAAGTATATCTTGCTCAGGCTGGAGGATATCGGCCCTGGCGGACAATATGAAGGTCCTGAGCAATTGGGTAAGCTTAGAGCCGTATTGGAGTTGCTCAAGGAGCATAATGTCCGCTACCAGATGGCGGTAATCCCTAGATGGATTCAGATTGAAAAGGACGGCAAGCGATATGATGTATCGTTGGATCGTCAAGAGGACTCATACGTAAAGTCGTTCGTGGATATGCTGAAGCAAGCGGAATCGAGCGGCGCTGTGATCGGCATGCATGGATATACGCATCAGGTCGGCGATGTGCGACGGAATGACGGCCAGCATGAGTCGGGGATCGGCAATGAATTCAACGTGTCCGATGTTGCCGAGACGTTAACGACCACCTATGCGCAAGCGCGAGTAGATGAAGGCATCAAGGTGTTCACCGGAATCGGAATGCAACCGAAGTTCTGGGAAGCTCCGCACTATCATACGACGCCTGAGCAGGATGCCGTATTCCGTTGTTACTTCGGGTTGAATTACCAGGCAGATATGGGTAAAGACCGCAATGCTGTACGCCCTCAATATTCGGCTGGCCGCAATACGGGTCATGGTGCTGCTTCATTAGGTGCCGTGAATGTACCGACTCCGTTCTCCTATATTCCTTACAACCGCGATATAGATATTATCATGAATCAATTGGATAAGTCGGAACGCTTACCCTCATTTTTCTTTCATCCGTTCTTGGAGTTCAAGTATTTGACTCCTGTCACTGATGAGTTAGGTGATCCTGTCATGAAGGATGGGCTCCCCTTGTACCAATACCCTTATAAGGCCAAAAGCATCATGCAAAGGCTGCTTCCACAGCTGGAACAGAAGGCCTATCAGTTTATTAGCTTAACCGACTACATCCCATTCGTACCAGGCAAAAGCGTTCGCTTGGAGGACACGGTGGAGGGAAGCGTACAAGTTGCCGACGTGAATGGAGACGGTCAGACCGATATTGTCCAATGGGATGAAGCGAAGGGAGAAATTCGCGTTAAGAAGGGAATATTCACCGGCTACCGAAACGAACCCATCGGAGAAACATCGGTCTGGGCGCGTGTACCTTTCAAGGCTGGTGATGTGTGGAAGATGTTCGACGATAACGGGGACGGTCGCAGTGACCTGTGGATCATGCACTCAGATGGGCAATTGGACGGTTATCATGCCGATGACAATTCGTTCAAGCCTTATAAGTCATGGAAGGTTGGCAAATCCGGGTGGATCGATCTGTATGCGATTCATCAAGGTAATGACGGCTGGGTGTTGGCCGGCCAATCCATCGATCGTGCTCGCTTGGAAGCAATCGCAATATCGGGAAACGGATTCCAGCCGTTAGCACCCTTGATGTGGGAGAGGAAGCCTCCTCAATTGGTTGTCGGTGATTTGGATGGCAACGGCAAGGAGGAGCTGATCGTTCCTTTCACTCGTTCTTCACGTTGGTTGCAGTTGACTCCGAACGTCTCAACGTTGAAGTGGGATCGCAATGCACCAACGCTTGAACTGGCCACCGGGGAAGGCGGTACAGTCAAGATCGGCGACTACAATGGAGACGGGATGCAAGATGTTCTTTTCTGGAACCGGGCTCAGCAATCTTTTACGGTTTATTTGCAGGTGGAACCAATGAAGTTCCAATATATGTCCCGCATGGGCCCATGGGGACCTAAGAAAGGGAAGCTCATGATCGCTGATTTGAATGGAGATGGACGGAAAGATATCGCCGTCGCGAATGGCGAGGAACCGTATTTGGACACCGCATTGTCCTGGGAGTCCCGTAATTTTTTGAAGACTAGCCGTTAACCCAACTGTATAGAGATGAACCAGTTTTTCATGTTTTGACCTCTACCTAGGGTACTCCTGACCCTATACTAGTATAGATAGAAGGGGGAGTGGACCTCAAGCGTCAAGGGAGTTAACGATTGGTACGCAACGAAGAAGAAGTAATGAAGGATGGGAGGGAGGAGGTCTTTGGCCTTCCTTTTTTTCGTTAAAGGCATTGTCCTGATTGAAGAAGAGGGCTACTATAAATACATCACAACAGATGGGAGAAGTGACGGGTAGTGAATACAAGATGGCAAGGGAAAACTTGGGGAACGCTAGGAGACAGCATCACCGCCGCTGGTGGTTACCAGCCGTACGTTCAATCAGCTCTCGGGTTCTCGGAAGTGATGAACTACGGCAAGGGCGGCTGTACGATGACAGCGGGTGGAGACCGAGACTATGGGGCTACTACGCATGTGGGGAAGACAATCGATCCTACGCTCGATTGTGTGACGATATTCGCCGGAGTGAACGATTATCGCTTGGACAAGCCTATCGGCGTGTGGGGTACCGACGACATTAATACGTATTATGGAGCTTATAAGTCATTGATTGAACATATTTTGACCCATAACCCCACGTGCAGGATTAACTTATGGACACCTCTTCAGCGGGATAAAGACGGTTATGATACGATTCGCCTCAATGACGTGGGGCATCGTTTGGTTGATTATGTAGATGCGGTCAAAGTCATTGGACGGGAATACGCCTTACCTGTGCTGGATTTGTACGCGGAGTCGGGTTTCAACATACTTACGTTGGATACCTTCACAAATGACCGGCTGCACCCGAATGATGCGGGGCATCAGAGAATTGCCGGGATGGCCACAGCTTTCCTGTTGCGACTGTAAGACAAGAGAAGAGGACTACGGCTGGCCGGCCGATAGTCCTCTCATAATGAACTGCACCGTAATCTCGAGCTCGGCTTCATCATCCCACTTATATTCCGGCGCTAGCAAGTAACGTGCGATTAGAAAGCCGATCACTGTCGTAGCCGTGACCCGTACGACAGACAGAGGCGGGATGGTTGTAGTGATCAGGCCATCGGATTGGTATCGTTCGACAACCCGTTGCATGCGTACCACCACTTCCTTGGCTACGATGCCCTTGAGCTGCTCCCGGAGCTCTGGCTGGAACGGAATTTCTTGCAGCATGATCTTGACCAAGGGCATGTGGGATTGGACGAACGCCATTCGATTGCGAATAACCGAGCGTAAGAAGTCTTCGTACCGGGGGTATGACGCATCCAGTACTTTGGTAAAGTCTTTCAGGAAGAACGGAGCGATCAGCTTCACCATCAACGGAGAGACGATCGACAGCAGCAACTCCTTCTTCGTCTTATAATGACGGAAGATCGTTCCTTCGGCGACTCCGGCTTTTTGGGCGATTTCACTAGTTGAAGACCCGGAAAAACCTTTCTCCGCGAACACTTCTACCGCCGCAGTGACAATCTTTCGCTGCTTCTCGGTCATTTTCTCATCCGTGTCGTAGGCTAGCAGCAGTTCCTCTATCCACGGCTCAGTCGATTGTGACATTCGAATCACCTTGCTTTATAAGATAGTTGTCCGTTATATTCGGCGATGCTTCTTGAGGGCGAATACATTCAGAACCATAAAGGCTGTGGAGAAGGCCAGCAGAACATACACATCCCCTGCAATATCCGACCAGCCCTTACCGCGAATCATCACGTCTCGCAAGGCGTCAGCGCCGTATGTTAACGGCATGATGACCCCCAACCAGCGAAGCCATTCCGACATCGTGTCCATACTGAACAATCCTGAGAAAAAAACTTGCGGTACTATGATTAACGGAATAAATTGTATCATCTGAAATTCGTTGTTGGCAAATGCAGATAAGAAAGTGCCCAGTGTTAAAGCGGACATGGATAAGAGCAAGGTAACGAGCAAGACGTATCCGAACGAGCCTGCCATCATGATGTCAAGGACATCGATAGCGAACCAGGCGATCAGTAAAGCCTGGATCATCGTGAACACACCGAATCCGCCGATGTATCCGGTTACGATCTCCCAGCGGCGAAGAGGGGTGGCGAGCAGTCGCTCCAGCGTGCCGCCCGTTCGTTCGCGAAGAAACGAAACGCCCGAGATAAGGAAGACGAAGAAGAACGAGAAGAAGCCGATGAGCACCGGACCGAAGTTATCGAAGGCGGCCATCGTCACGGAACCGTGCAAGTACGTGATGGCCGGTTTCAACGCTTGACTGGCCGGGTTCATCTCCTGCAGCGTATTTTGTAACAAGAGCATCACAGACTTATTAGCAGAAGGATCACTCCCTTCCAGTTGAAGACTAGGTTGATTGTTGTTGAATTGCAGGATAGCATCGATGTCAGCGGCTTCAAGAGCGACCTTCGCTTCATCGACCGAATACCGGAATATCGTAGCTCCCTTGGTTTCCAGCATATGAACGACAGGCTCCGGTACTTGAATGACCGCGAGCTTAGGGGAGTAGGTATCCCCGTTAAACACGAGAGACATCAGGAACAGGATTAGCATTGGAGCTACGATCATTAGGGCGAGTGTACGCTTGTCGTGCCAGAACTGACGGATGATGCGAATGACCAAAGCTTGAACTCTCATACCGATGCACCTCCATACACAAGAAACGCTTCTTCAAGCGTATTCGTGTGCGTGGCTTGCTTCAGTTGTTCCGAAGAACCAGAGGCGATTAACTTACCGTCACGGATCATGCCCAGTCKGTGACAACGATCAGCTTCGTCCATAACGTGTGTAGTGACTAGAATCGTTGTGCCGTTTCGGCTGAGCGATTCCAGCTCATGCCAGATCGACTTGCGCAGTACTGGATCAATACCAACCGTGGGTTCATCCAGGATAAGGACGTCGGGTTCGTGCAACAGCGCGATTGCCAAGGAAAGCCGTCTTCTCATCCCCCCGGAATAGCTGCTTGTGCGTCGATTCAGATCCTCGGACAAGTTCACCAGATTCATAACAACCCCGATGCGTTCTCGCATAAACTTCCCCTTGAGGCCGTATAGCGCAGCGAAGAACTCGAGGTTTTCCCGAGCGGACAATTCGTTGTAGAGTGCGTCAGCCTGGGCCATATATCCGATACGGCCAAGCATAGATAGGTGAGGCATGCGCTGATCTAACAAGATCACTTCACCAGAGCTTGCTCCTTCAATACCGGCGATCATCTTGACAAGTGTTGTCTTGCCAGAGCCGGAAGGACCGAGCAGGCCGAATATTTCCGATGACGGAATGGACAGTTGAATATCGTGGAGCACTTCCTTGCTGCCGAAACGTTTGCTTACATGATTGAGCTGAATGCAGACTGATGCGGACATTAGATCAACTCCTTTTTTGATCAAAAAAAGTGAGTAATCACTCATATTTGCAGTATACAAAATCCTTCAGCACGTGTAAATAGATCTTAACCATGCCGTAGAGATTTATTTCCTCTGACCAATCATTATGGATCGAGGCGTACGATGCGGTATATGACGGCTGCTGCTTCTGCACGTGTAATCGGGTTATCTGGCCGGAACGTACCGTCTTCATAACCGTTGAACAAGCCAGAGGCAGAAGCCGCCTGAATCGTAGCCGAAGCCCAATGTGAAACAGAAACGTCTTTGAATGACACTTGAGACTTGCCGGCATCTTCTGCTGCGGTAAGTGCTTCACTACGGGTGAGAACAGTGGCGATCTCGGCTCGGTTGATCGGCTTGTCAGGCCGAAACGTCGCATCCGGATAACCGTCGATCAAGCCGTATTCAATTGCGGTGATGAGGTATGTCTTCCGGTTGGATTGGCTAATATCGGTCATCGAGGAAGTCGAATGATTCGATAGGAACAGTTCCTTGGCCTTCACGAGATATGTAATAAATTGTTCTCGCGTTATCGCTTGATCGGGCTTGTACAGCAGCTTGCCTTGTTCAGTGAACCCGTCGATATAGCCCTTATCTTGTAAACCTACGATACTCTGATAGGCCCAGTGCCCTTGTATATCGGCGAATTCAGATGGAATACCGTTCAGGCCAAGTACGTAGCGGACGATGGCTTTGTACTCCTCATCATGAAGAGAACCCGGGGCGTTCTCAGGCATGTTCGTGCTAATGAAGTCATAAGCCTTGTCATATGTACCATAATTACGCTTGAACTTGTCTCCGGCAATGTCAGGGTACTTCCTACTGCCATGCCCATCAGCCGCATGACACGATAAGCAGGATTGCTTATACAGCTCTTCCCCTGTATCCATGGCGGGAACCGTTGCGCCGGATTGAAGCGCGAGGGCTTGCAGGAAAACGGTAGAAGGGGAAGCCGCTTTGCTGAACAGTCCGAGTAATATTCCTACTGAACCTAGTACAGCCAGGCAAACAACGGAATGAAGAATAAGATAAGACCGACGGTTAATGTTCATACATCATTCTCCCTGATCCTTGAATCTAGTCTAAACTATAGCGCAAGGCTGTTACAATTTCATGACGAAACTTGGAAAAGGAGCAGCCAAAGTGGGCTGCTCCTTATTTTCGAGTCGGAACGTGTTCAATTGACGTTTACTGTTATTGTTTCTTTTCCGCTTCTTGCTTTTTGTGGAAGCCTTTGTGACTCAGCATATGGCGAACATGATCAGGTAGACGCTCTTTCATCTTGTCAGCTTTCTCAGCCGTCCATTTACCTGATTTCACAGCTTCGTCGATCTTCTTCATCTTCATGGCGATTAAGCGATCGGTTAAGACTGCTTCCTCGATTCCTTTGGCCTTCGCGACCTCAGCAATACTCTTGCCTGCCTTCAGTTCTTTCTTCAGCGCATCTGGCTCGATTCCAATTATAGAAGCGGCATCGGTAATGAGATGCATGCTCTGTTTATGCATATGGGCATGCTTGCGACCTGGCTGATCCTGCTCCTGGTTCTGTTCTTCCTTCTCCGCGTCAGGCTGCTTGGTTGGAGCACTTACAGCAGGCTCGTCTGTAATGACTCCAGCCGTTGCATACGTGCCAAGCCCTGCAACACTCAACCCGATTGTGAGAGTAAGCGATACAAAGTAACGTATTGCTTTCTCGGTTCCCAATAGGTACATCTTCGAACACACCACCTCTAATAGAATTGTGAAGCTCGACAGTAGTATGTGCAGCTTCAATCCATAATATAGGCGGTTTTCGAAAATTGGGGTTATAAGGAAATAGCGTATAGGGGCATTACAGCGTTGAATGTTTGCTCAATAACAGCTGTGAGTGCTTCCGGATCAGATAAGCGCGAGTCATCACGCTTCACGATGAGACCGCATAAGATTTCAGCTTTCTTCACGGTTCCCAATCGTTCGATCAAGCGGGCCAGATCTTCGTTCGACAAGTCCCGATCTAATGTAAATGCCGGATCCATATGATCGCCGGACCAGAAGAATGTATCCGGAATGAGTTTGCGAATTTCCACAAGACGTCCCAGCACACGTTCGGCGAAGCGGGTTTTATTGTCGCATTCATAGATGATGGCGAATTGGATGAACAGGTGGGTCGACCATAAGCCAACTTGGAAGTGGGGAAACCCCTTGTAGCCTTTCTTGCTGCTCGACCACGCTACCCAAGTATCGTCTGGCGCATTGATCGTCCGTCTGGCATGTCGGGCTACGTGAGGAAACATCGGCTCCCCGCAAGCAGCCGACAACCATGGCGCGGTTTGTTCGCCGATCTGCTGCAGCTTCGGACGCACCCGTTCAATTAAAGCGCTCATGCGGGGCTCTAAGCCTGGAATAGTAAACACATCAAAGTCTTGTGCGGTGAAAGTAGGCATCGTCACGATTGAATATCCTCCTGAAACACAAAGTTAACGCAGTCCTATGTAACGTAACCTAACCGTACACGAAAAGACGATCGTTGGCAAACGGTGTCGATGGAGCTCGAAGGAACAGAGGAATGTGACTTCAGAATCTATACTTGGATAGACTTGGTAAGTTATACTAGGATTAGACCGGACAAGACTTATGAGACCTATTAAAATAAAGCTTCGGGCAAAGGAGATGGATATAAGATGGGGAAGAAGCAAGTAGTGAGAAGTGTTGCGGCAGTGCTAGTAATGGGAGCTTGCTTTACAGCAGGAGCCTATGCCCAAGATACGTTGCAGAAAGTGGAGGCTTATTTAAGGCCTGATTTTACTGTGAGACTGAACGGGGATCCGGTGCCGATGCCCGAGTCGCCCCTCATCTATAATGGAAGCAGCTACTTACCACTTAAATTAACAGGGGAGCTGCTCAACGCCCAAGTCAGTTGGGATGAGCGCACCAAGTCGATACTTATAACACAGAGCCGATCTAACGTCGGTACGCCGGGCCAAGTTCCAGGGCAGCCGGGGGGGACTACACCAACAGGGTCAGCGGGGCTGAAACTGAAATATGCGTTCCGTTATGATCTGGTTTTTGAGTCCAATACGTATCCGGCTTTAGCAGTTATGGCTAACGATACGTCTTATTTACGCTGGATGGACATCCAATCCATGCCCTTCGACATGTCGGGTGTGAAGTTGATAACGGAGAAGTTAACCGGCGATTCGTACGTATCCGTTGACCAGATATTAGGTAAATGGGAAGGTAAAGTGTCGATGAAGCTGCGTACGACCCCGATCTACGTGGGTAAATTTTCAGAGGGGCAGAAGAAAGCGCTCGAACCTTATACGTTCAATAATGCGCTTACTGTTACACAGCTTGCGGAGAAGGAGTTCTTCGTGCTATCTCAGCAATTGGGGGATAATAAATTCATAGGCTACAGTATTCAGTTGCAGTCCTTTAACAACGGTGATACATGGAGCGTCCAGAATGTGAAGCAATCGTATCTGACCGATTGACCGGCGGATCGTGGCGACTCACGAGTAGCAGTTTGAACACAGACCGGCCCCTGAATCGCCATATGGCAGATCAGGGGCCAGAATCATTCGTATACTTGTACGCCGCACAGTGGAGGCGTGTACATGTGCAGAGAGACGACCCGCTCCGAATACGGATTACGCATCTGGTGAATCTGGCTGCGCTCCGCCAGGAACAGCTCCTCGCTGCGGGTGTAATGTACTTCGTTCTCCAGAGCGTCGCCGCTTTCCACAAGACGATAGATGACGTTGAGAAGCTGCCCCTCCAGCACAAGTGCGGCGCCGATCGATTGTCCATGGTCGTGGATTCTCGTCGCGGCATGAGCGGGCAAGTGAACCAAGATCACTTCCACATCATCACTTGTGTACAGTACCTTCCTGCCGTATGGCAGCTCGTCAGGTTGAGGGAGATCCCCCGCAAGCAGTTCCCTGTGCGCTTTCAGTCGCATCAAGGCGTCGATCAGTTGCTCGCATGACGGCTCACGAATCGATTGGATGACGGGTGAAATACAGTCTGTTAATAGAGTCATCTTCTGCCTCCTATTCATTATCAAAATATATGGAAGTCATAAGAATAACTTATGATTATTCGAATGAAACGGTACCTAGTCTTTATGGAAAAAGGGCGAATGCCTAAGCGGCTATCTGGATAGGCCTGACAAAGTCGGGCTTATTTTTTGCTTGTCCACATAAAAAATAATCAATAATCCAAGTTGCTAAAACATAAAATTCATAATAAGATAATGATAAGAAACAAATTGTCTGAACATTCTGTCAAAAACTCCCCCTTATGCTGCATCAGTGCGAGTCATCTTTTACAGAGCTTCAGAGACGTTTCTTTTACTTCAGGGGTTGGAATCATGTTTGGAGGGGATTGCCGTGAACAAGAGTTATGAGGTGGAGTATTGCAACTTGGAGTTGCGTTTCGATCGTCGGCAAATCCGCAATTTCATTAAAGCTTTGATTCAGGTCGGGTATTCCTTGTACTGGAATGAGAACGAGCAGCATTTCATTATTTCGATTCGATCAGGCCGGAAACTCATTAAGTTAAAGTTTCAACGACTCGGGGACCGCTACAAGATCGTAGGCGATTATTCGTTCAAGGATGAAAAGCTGGCTGAGCTGATGGAGAAGATGATCGGGGATACGCGGGGTCATGCCATCGTGAAACGATTCAAGGATCGTCAAATTTTGATCGAAAATATTATGTTCGGGGAAATTATCAGGATGGTAGAGATTTCGGGTGTAGAGCATAAAGTGTTGTTTCAAAAAGAGCCCGTCGTGACGATTGACGAAATCATTCAAGCCTTCAAGTCGAAGCGTGCGGAAGAACGTGCGGCAGTCGTAAGACTGGAGCTGGACTATGAACTTTCCGTGCTGCATGACGCCTTGTCGGTTGGCGAGGAGGAAGCTGTATCGGCAAGCAAGGAGCGGCTCATGGTGCTGCGAGAAGAAATGCTGCTGCTGGAGCTGTAAAGTTGACCATGTGCGGAGATAGAGAACCTAACCGATGAGACGCCCCTGTCCTGTATGTGACAGTGGGCGTTTTTGGCCGCGCTTGCAAAGGGAGATAGAGCGTTCTCTTGACATCTTGTTAACGTGTGCATGATATGCTATGATCGAGGCGATAGAGGTGGTAGCATGTCGGTTACAATAAAAGATATTGCCAAGCTTGCAGGCGTCTCGCATACGACCGTATCTCGCGCCTTGAATGACAGTCCGCTTATTCATGCCGTGACGAAACGCCGCATACGGGATATTGCCGAGAGCTTGAATTATACGCCCAATTACAGTGCCAAGAGCCTTGTTCTTGCGCGTTCTTTTCATATCGGGCTGTTCTTCTCCACGATTGATCAGGGGACAACGGCTGGATTTTTTCATGAGACGGTAAGCGGCGCGCTTCATGTGCTCAAACATCGCTATCATTTGATTGTGAACGCCATAGACAGCTACGAGGGGTCCTATTCCTCCGTGACCGCACAGAGTTTCGACGGTATTATGGTGATGAGTCAGAGTCATGATGATCAGGCATTCATTCGCTATGTATGGGATAAGGGGATTCCGCTAGTCGTCATTAACCGCAGCACGGAATCACTGCCCATCGTCAATGTGCTGTCTGATGACGAGACTGGTGTGTTCAATGCAGTGGAGCACATGATCGAGTACGGACATCGGCGTATCGCCATCATTGAAGGGAAGAGCGGCTTTCAGTCGGCTGAAGTTCGCAAGAACGGCTTCCTGCTGGCTATGAAGAAGCATGGCCTCGACGTTCCATTCGCTTATCAGGTGAAGGGTAATTATGATCTAGAGAGCGGTTATACCGGGATGCAATCACTGCTAAGCTGCGATCCGCTGCCGACCGCAGTATTCTGCTCCGGTGATGAGTTGGCCGTCGGCGCGATGAAGGCGGTGCTGGAACGAGGCTTGTGCGTCCCGGACGATATCTCGATCGCGGGCTTCGACGATAATGTGTTCTCGGCGTTCCTAACGCCAGCACTTACGACGGTGAAGCGATCGGTTGAGACGATGGGGACGATTGCAGCGGAGAGTCTGCTGCGTGTCATCGAACAGCGGCTGCAAGCACCCGAATCGATCTCGGTTCAGACGGAGCTAGTCGTACGCGAGTCTGTGGGCCGTAGGCAACACACAGAATAGAAATAGGGAGGCTTATACAACCAATGAGTATTTTACGTTCTTTGCTGAGTGACATCCCGATCCCTCCGATGGTGCGTATCCGCCAGAAGTTTGACGGAGCGATCATCGAAGATCATGTTGGCGTTCTGCGCCGTGAGCTGCAGAAGCCCGGGACAGTTGATCTGATCCAGCCCGGCCAATCGGTTGCTGTTGCGGTTGGCAGCCGCGGGGTCGCGAATATTGCCGACTTCACCCGCGTTACGATCGAGGCGATTCGCGCTGCAGGCGGAGAGCCGTTCATTGTGCCCTGCATGGGCAGTCACGGCGGAGCTACGGCGGCAGGCCAGCGCGATGTACTCCACCATCTTGGCGTGACGGAGGAAGCGATGGGGGCCCCGATCCGTTCTTCGATGGAAGTGGTGAAGATTGACGAGCTGCCGAATGGATTGCCGGTGTATGTGGATCAATTGGCTTCGGAGGCTGACGCCATTGTCGTCATCAACCGGGTTAAACCCCACACCGCGTTCCGCGGGGCGATCGAGAGCGGCATTATGAAGATGATCGCGATTGGACTCGGCAAGCAGAAGGGTGCGGAAGCATGCCACCAGCTTGGCTTCAAGTACATGGCGGAGAACGTGCCGGCGATGGCCCGTATCATGATAGATAAGCTGCCCATCTTGTTCGGCATCGCGCTTGTTGAGAACGCCTATGACCAGACTTGCCGCATTGAAGTGCTGCCAGCTGCCGAGATTGAACAACGTGAGATTGTGTTGCTGGAGGAAGCGAAGTCTCGTCTGCCTAAGATATTGTTCGAGCAGATCGATGTGCTCGTGATCGACTATATTGGCAAGAACATCAGCGGAGACGGAATGGACCCGAACGTGACCGGGCGTTACCCTACTCCTTATGCACATGGGGGTCCGGACGTCTCGAAGATGGTCGTGCTTGACCTAACTTATGAGACGAAGGGCAATGCCAACGGCGTGGGGACAGCTGACTTCACGACGCAACGGCTAGTGGATCAGATGGATCGTGATGCCACATACGCCAATGGATTGACGTCCACCGTGTGTGCGCCGACGAAGATCGCCACCACACTCGAGAACGACTTTTACGCGATTAAGGCTGCGGTCAAAACTTGCAATATTCTCGATTATACGAAATGCCGTCTTGTGAGAATTAAGGACACACTGCATTTGGGAGAAATAGAGATTTCCGTTAATTTGCTTGAGGAAGCACGTCTTAATCCAGATATCGAAATCTTAAGCGAACCTTACGAATTGAAGTTTAACGAGGAAGGGAATTTGACAACATGAGTTATGTGATTGCCGTGGACCTGGGCACGACAAGCGCGAAGACACTTGTCATCGACCGCAATGGCCGTGTACTGGCTTCACACGCGATTGAGTACCCGCTCCATACACCAAGTCCCGATCGTGCGGAGCAGGATCCGTTGGAAATATTCCACGCGGCTGTCCGCGGAATCGGAGAAGTGATCCGCAAGGCCGGTATTGCCAGCAGCGAAGTGTTGTGTGTTTCGTTCAGTTCGGCGATGCATAGTCTCATAGCCGTCGACCGGGATGTGACGCCGCTTACAGCTTGCATCACTTGGGCGGACAACCGCAGCGTTGGCTACGTGGATATACTGAAGCGCGAGCTGAATGGCCACGAGATATACCGCAACACCGGAACGCCGATTCACCCGATGTCGCCGCTCCTGAAGCTCATGTGGTTCACGCGCAACGAGCCGGAGTTGGTCAGCCGGACATACAAGTTCATTGGCATTAAGGAATTCGTCTTCGCCAAGCTGTTCGGCCGCTTCGTCATCGATTATTCGCTGGCGAGTGCGACAGGCCTTTTCAATCTGCGTGCACTCGATTGGGATGAGGAAGCGCTCCGCGTTGCAGGAATCGCCAGAGAACAGCTCTCAGAGCCGGTCTCGACGACACACATCATGCAGGGCTTGTCAGCCGATTATGCGGCCGAGACCGGCTTGTCGGCGGACACGCCATTCGTCATCGGAGCTTCGGACGGTGTACTCGCCAATCTTGGCGGCGGCGCCTTCGAACCCGGCGTCTACTCGGTGACGATCGGGACGAGCGGTGCGGTGCGTGGTACGGTCCGCGAACCGCTGACTGATCCGGAGGGGCGGCTGTTCTGTTATGCGCTCAAGGAAGATTTCTGGGTCATTGGCGGAGCGATCAATAACGGCGGTATTATGTTCCGCTGGGTTCGCGACCAGCTAGCCACACTTGAAGCTGAGGAAGGCCGGCGGCGTGGGATGGACCCGTATGATTATTTGACCGACATCGCGGCTCAGGTCGCACCGGGCTCAGACGGGTTGATCTTCCACCCGCTCTTGGCTGGCGAACGCGCTCCATATTGGAACGCCAATGCTCGCGGGATGTTCTTCGGACTGTCGCTGTTCCACGAGAAGAAGCACATGATCCGAGCGGTGCTCGAAGGGGTCATGTACCGCATTCATTCCGTTGTAAGTGCACTTGAGGAAGTTGGCGGCCCGACTAGAGAAATTCGTGCTTCCGGCGGCTTCGCCCGCTCTCCGTTCTGGCTGAACATGATGGCCGATGTACTCGGCTCGACGGTGTCTGTTCCGCCCTCTATCGAGAGTTCAGGGCTTGGCGCCGCACAGCTCGGGCTGCTTGCGACCGGGGAGATCCGCGACTTCTCCTCGATTCACGACTGGGTGAGCGGTGCAGCGTATTATGAGCCGAACAAAGCCAATCATGAAGTGTACCAGGAACTGACCGCGATCTATATGCAGGTGTACAAGCAGTTGAAGGAGCCGTTCGACGCAATTGCTGCTTTTCAGAAAAAACACGTTAATAGCGGTACAAGCAAGTAAACAGTCATGTGGGGGGAAATCAACGATGAATTTATTCGATCTATCGGGGAAAACAGCCGTTATTATCGGGGGTAACAGCACACTGGGCGGTTGGATGGCGCAAGCGTTGGGCGGCTATGGAGCAGATGTCGCGATTGTGGGCCGCAATGCGGAGAAGAGCGAGGAAGTGGTACGCCAGGTTACGGAATCCGGAGCGCGGGCGCAAAGCTTCTCAGCGGATACGACTAGTGCCGATGACTTGAAGCGGGTATTGTCCGAAGTGTTGGCCTGGACCGGCCGTGTGGACATCTTGATGAACTGTCCGGGCAAGAATAGCCCAACTCCGTTCTTCGAGATCACTATGGAAGAATGGGATTCGATCATGGATGTGAATCTCAAGGGTGTTGTGCTGGCTTGTCAAATATTCGGTAAACATATGGTCGATCAAGGAGAAGGCGGCAGCATCATCAACATTTCGTCCGTTTCCTCAGACCCGCCGCTTTCCAAAGTATTCACGTATTCGGCGTCGAAAGCGGCTGTCAACAGCGTTACGAAGTTTCTTGCTCGCGAATTCGCACCTGCTCGTGTACGCGTCAATGCGATTATTCCTGGATTCTTCCCGGCAGAGCAGAACCGCAAGATTTTGTCGCCGGAACGTACCGCTTCGATTCTCGGCCATACTCCGATGAACCGCTTCGGCGATCCGCAGGAGCTGCAAGGTGCGGCAGTGTATTTGGCAGCTGACAAGGCTTCCGGCTTCGTGACCGGGACGTTGTTGCGAGTGGATGGCGGATTTGGGGCTATGACAATTTAATCAATTTGTTATAATATAGCGAGAGACACAAACATACTGAAGATAAAGGGTGGAATCAGAACTATGACCAAGCAACAAATCGGTGTAGTCGGACTAGCCGTCATGGGCAAAAACCTGGCGCTTAACATTGAAAGCCGCGGGTTCACAGTATCCGTATTCAATCGTTCCCGCGAGAAGACGGACGATATGCTGAACAACGAAGCGAAAGGTAAGAACCTCGTAGGGACATACAGTGTCGAAGAATTCGTTCAATCGCTGGAAACGCCGCGCAAAATATTGCTGATGGTTATGGCTGGCAAGCCAACTGACGATACGATCAACCAACTGTTGCCGCATTTGGATGAAGGTGATATTCTGATCGACGGAGGGAACGCCTACTTCCCGGACACACAGCGCCGCAACAAGGAACTGTCCGCCAAGAACATTCGCTTCATCGGAACCGGCGTATCTGGCGGCGAAGAGGGCGCGTTGAAAGGTCCATCGATTATGCCAGGCGGCCAAGAGGATGCGTACAAGCTGGTTGAGCCGATTCTCAAGGCTATCTCTGCGAAAGTAGGCGACGACGCCTGTTGTACATATATTGGACCTGATGGAGCAGGGCACTATGTGAAGATGGTGCATAACGGGATTGAATATGGCGACATGCAGTTGATCTGTGAAGCTTACCAACTGTTGAAGGACGTTCTGGGCTTGTCCGCTCAGGAACTGCATGAGACGTTCTCGGAATGGAATAACGGGGAGCTGGATAGCTACTTGATCGAGATTACGGCTGATATATTCACGAAGATCGATCCAGAAACCGGCAAGCCGATGGTCGATGTTATTCTGGATAAGGCTGGACAGAAGGGAACAGGCAAGTGGACAAGCCAAAGCGCCTTGGACTTGGGCGTACCATTGTCGATCATCACCGAATCCGTCTTCTCGCGGATGCTGTCAGCTATGAAGGATGAGCGTGTTGAGGCGAGCAAGCTGTTGAAAGGTCCGAAGGCGAGTCTTACGGGCGTGGACAAGCAAGCATTCATCGAATCGGTGCGCAAGGCATTATACGCTAGCAAAATTTGCTCGTATGCACAAGGCTTCGCCCAAATGCGTGCCGCATCCGAGGAATACGGCTGGAACTTGAAGTATGGGAACATCGCGATGATATTCCGCGGCGGCTGCATCATTCGCGCACGTTTCCTACAGAACATCAAGGACGCTTATGACCACAATCCGGAGCTTCGCAACCTGCTGTTGGACACGTACTTCAAAGACATCGTAGAAAATTATCAGGATGCGTGGAGAAGTGTAGTAACGACTGCTGTTGCTAACGGAATTCCGGCACCCGGTTTCGCTTCCGCGCTGGCTTACTATGACAGCTACCGGACGGAACGTCTTCCGGCGAACTTGCTGCAGGCGCAGCGCGACTACTTCGGAGCACATACGTTCCAACGGGTGGACAAAGAGGGATCGTTCCACTTCGAGTGGATGAAGAACTAAGGTTTTCCGGTATTTCCGGGGGCATATAAGCCGTATGCCGCTTCTCGCAAACAGATGCGGAGGCGGTCGGCCTCTTGACCGTAACAAGGTCTGCGGTTCATGAGCATGGAGGCCGCTTCGGCGTAATGTTGGAAGTTTCTAAGCAGGCGTGGTTGATCCAGATCCAGCAATCGAGGATCTCCATCAGCCACCTTTTTTTTGACAACTTCCAATACCCAGATTACATCTTCTTTACACAAAGCGTGATCGGAGCTTAGAATTTGCTCTAACCGATCGTTTCGTGGGGACGGCTGTCCCGCGAGGGCATGCTGCATGAAGTGTTCACTCCTTTATACTTCTTGTACTTGTACTATTCATCATTACTATTCATTTTGCGAATTATTCACGAAATTTTGGATATTGCAGACAATTCCGTTCATTGTCCGCACATATCGCACATGATATGATATTCCAAAAACAGAAGGAGGGAAGACGGAATGTCAGAAAAAGCTATTATCTTGGTAGGATTTATGGGGACGGGGAAATCTACGGTCGCGCAGCAGTTGGCCGCTCGACTCGGTTGGCGAAAAGTAGATCTCGATCTGGCGATAGAAGAAAATCAGGGCTGCAGCATTCCTGAATTGTTCACGAGCCGGGGAGAGCCCTACTTTCGCCAATTAGAAACAGATGTGCTTAAGCAAACATTAGAAGGATCGGAAGGTATTGTCGTTGCTACTGGAGGAGGAGCAGTGCTGGCTGAAGCGAACCGCAAGACGATGCTGGCCTCTGGGTTGGTCGTAGCGTTGACGGCAACTGTGGAGTCTATACTGAGCCGGGTACAGAACGATCCGAATCGTCCCTTATTGCAAGGAAATGCCGCGGAATCTGTACCCAAGCTGTTGGAATCCCGTAAGCATGCCTACGACTTCGCGCATATGCATATCGATACGACGGAGAAGAGCGTAGACGAGATTGTCGGGTTGATTGTCGAGCGATCTAGAGCAAGCAGCTCTTTCAATTAGTTACAGGTTATCCCATTCCATCATACCGCCTGTCATATTCTTCAGGTTCGGGATACCGAGCGATTGCAAGTATTGACAAGCCTTCGAACTGCGGTTACCGCTGCGGCATATCATAATGATTTCGTCAGACCGTTCGATCTCTTCATGACGATCCGGTAGCTCGCCCAAGCGAATATGTTTGGCACCAGGGATCATGCCTGCTGCAACCTCATCATCTTCGCGGACATCGATCATGTTAAGACGTTCGCCATTCGTGAGCCGTTGCTTGATTTCAGCCGGGGAAATGTTCAGAATCGCGTTACTCATATCGGGAAAAAACCTCCTTTTTAATGTGGGTGTATCTTGCTTCCGATATTAGTAGAATCAGCGTATGAAGTCAATGAATCAACATTTACATAGACATCACCACGTTAGGAAGTGCGTACCCTTGATTGCGTTGTACATCGGCGTAGCCGGAATGGTCGGCGCACTGCTGCGATATGCTTGTGGACTAACCATGGAGCCCCTATATCGGTCCGGTTCATTTCCGCTTGCAACACTTCTCATCAACTGGCTAGGCTGTATGGCGTTAGCTTGGCTGCTGCATTCTCCAGTGGCTAAGCGCCGCTTGTCGGATAGATGGCGGACTACGCTCGGTTCGGGGTTGATCGGTTCGTTCACGACCTTCTCGGCATTCAGCGTCGAGACCGTCTCCCTGATTAATGAGCAGCGCTGGTTGACAGCGGTGCTGTATGTCGGACTAAGTGCTTGCGGAGGCTTGTTGTTCGCCTGGCTTGGAGAGAGGATTGCCCATCGGCTACAGAGTGAGGACGGAACCTTATGATCCTAACATTCTCCCATATGATGGCGGTAGCAGCAGGTGGTTTTGCAGGGGCGAATGCCCGGTATTTCTTGACCCGCTGGATCAACAACCGATTCCAAAACGATTTTCCGTATGGTACACTGGTTGTAAACCTGATGGGCAGCTTCGCGTTAGGTTGGATAGTAGGAGACGGATGGAGCGAATCTATGCGCTTGTTGCTCGGAACTGGGTTTCTGGGAGCATTCACCACGTTCTCCAGCTTGAAAGTTGATTGCCTGAGATTGTTACGTAATCGCAAGTTCGCGTTGCTAGTCATATACTTATTGCTCACATACGGAGTGGGGCTAGGATTTGCGGCAGCGGCATTTTATATGAGTAACGGATAACATGCTTGACCATGAACAGGAAGAGGGATTGCACTCATGAAAGCCATCGTACAACCTACACTTACATTACAAGGTGAAATCAACGCGCTATCCTCCAAAAATTATACGACACGCTATATGCTGATCGGCGCACTTGCGGAAGGGACAAGCACGATTCATTATCCAGCACATAGCGAAGATAGCGATGCCATGAGACGCTGTATCCGCGATTTGGGTGCAGAGCTGGATGAGAATGAAGAACGTATCATTATTAAGGGGTTCGGCAACCGCCCCTTACCTGTGAAAGAGTTGAATGTGGGCAATGCAGGTGCCGTGTTACGGTTCCTCATGTCAACGGCTGCCTTCTGTCCGGACGTGACGTTTGTCAATACGTACCCCGATTCACTCGGCAAGCGGCCGCATAACGACTTGATCGACGCCCTGCAGCATATGAACGTTCAAGTCGAGCATAACAACGGTCGTCTGCCGATCACTATTCGGGGTGGACGTCCAGTGGGTGGACGAATCCAGGTGTCCGGGTCGGTCAGCTCGCAGTATCTCAGTTCGCTGCTATTCATGACACCTCTGCTCGAGGAAGACAGTGAAATCGAAGTGTTGCACGACTTGAAGTCCAAAGTAGTCGTCGGCCAAACGCTTGAGGTGCTTCGCCAAGCAGGCATCCAAGTGGAAGCGAGCGAGGATCTTATGCACTACCGTATACCGGGGCGTCAGCGCTATGCCGCCAAGGAGTATGTTGTACAGGGGGATTATCCGGGATCGGCAGCTGTATTAGCAGCAGCGGCGGTAACAAACTCCAATGTGCGCCTACTGCGCTTGGAAGAGAATAGCAAGCAAGGCGAGCGCGCGGTCGTCGATGTGCTGAAGGCCATGCAAGTGCCTCTCACACACAAGGATGGAGTCGTACACGTGCAAGGCAACGGCAAACTGAAAGCCGTCGAGTTCGACGGGGATCACTTCACAGACGGCGTATTGGCAATGGTAGCCGCTGCCGTGTTCGCAGAAGGAACATCCCGCTTCTACAATGTAGAGAACTTGCGCTACAAGGAATGTGACCGCATTACCGACTATTTGAACGAACTTCGCAAAGCCGGGGCGAACGTAGAAGAGCGGCAGAGCGAGATCATCGTTCACGGTCGGCCGGAAGGTGTCGAGGGTGGCGTCGAGATTGATGCTCATTACGACCATCGTGTCATTATGGCACTGACAGTCGTTGGCTTGCGCTCCAAGCTAGGGCTGACGATCAAGGATGCGCATCATGTGGCCAAGTCTTACCCGCAGTACTTCGACCATTTGCAATCGATCGGAGCTCGTGTGGAACTGAAGTAAATCATGTTGGAAATCGAGTGATGCCTAGATGGTTCAGGTATGGAATGTCGCCAAATACTCATTCACTTTGCTATTAATTGCTGGACTGTTATTCTCAAGTGGTGTATTCAGCGTCCTTCTTTATGCCAAGATAACAGGGAAAGACGTGGAATGGTTTGCTCAGTCCGCTCCACTTGTACCGTTGCCGGCAACGATCGCTTCGATCACGCCTGTTCCGACTCCGGTTATACAAGAGAAGCCGAAGTCGGTGCTGATCGATGCGCCCCATGTTCGGCAGCTGCCAGAGCTTCCGTCCGGCTGCGAAATTACGAGCTTAACGATGCTGCTACAATTTTATGGAGTGGACAAAGGCAAGATGGACCTGGTGCCAGAGATGAAGAAAGACCCGACGCCGATCGTATGGGGCGACAACGGCATCCAATCGTGGGGCAACCCGAATGTGGGGTTCGTAGGAGAGGTTACGGGTAAAGGAAAAGGCTTCGGGATATTTCATGGTCCCTTGATGGAACTGCTCAAGAGTTACGTTCCGAAGGCCGTTGATCTGACTGGTGGAACGTTCGACGCGCTGGAGAAGCAACTTGCGGATGGAATTCCGTCCGTGGTCTGGACTACAATTGACTATGCTGTCCCGACGCAATGGGTGGAATGGAACACGGCACAGGGCAAGGTGGTCACCACTTTCATGGAGCATGCAGTACTGCTTGTGGGGTATGATGAGACGAATGTGTATGTGAACGATCCTCTCAAAGGAACCAAGAGCATTCCAATCAACAAGCAAGCTTTCGTGAAAGTATGGGAAGCGATGGGCAAGCAGGCTTTATCTTATACCAAATGATCGGCGAAAGGTGGAATTATCATGGCATTGGAAAACCCTACTCGGGAAGAGATTAAGCAATTGTTGTTAGCGACCAAGACAATTGCCGTTGTTGGCTTATCCGATAAGCCGGACCGTACTTCCTACATGGTATCAGAAGCTATGCAGGCGAAGGGCTACCGGATTATTCCGGTCAATCCGAATGCGAAGGAAATCTTGGGAGAGAAAGTGTACGCATCGCTGCTCGATATTGAAGAGCCTGTAGATATCGTCAATGTATTCCGCCGCAGTGAGGATATTGGACCGATTGCAGAGCAGACCGTTCAAATGAAGACGAAACCCAAGGCGTTCTGGTTGCAGCTTGGTATTGTAAATGAGGAAGCCGGACAGCTTGTTGCTGAGCAGGGCATTCAAGTTATTATGGATCGGTGTATCAAGGTGGAGGATTCTATTCTGTTGCCTCGGAAGTAAGGATACAGTAAATAGGTTCCAGCCATAAATGTTGTACATAGGGTGAACACTAAGAAAGGCTTTGGGATGAGTTCCACTGTGAAGTGGATCGCAAACTGAAGACCTTTCTTTTTTGTATGCTTAACCCAAACCAAACCACCATACTCGAAGAGAAGGAGGAATCCGTTTATGCAGAATACGAATACGACAACCCCGGACCGCAACATGATCACGGACAAAGAGTTGAATTACATTAAGGATTTCTTGTCATGGGAACTTCTTGCCGTCAAGAAGTGTGAAGATGCGGCGAAAGCTTGCACTGACCCGCAAATTCAAAGCTTGATTCAGCAGACCGGTAGCAAACATCAGCAGCATTACAACCAACTATTAACCCATCTACAATAAGAGGAGGAATATCGACGCATGCCCGTTACAATTGCAATGCCGCAGACAGGTGAGCTGCCAACCGTGAAAGGCCCCGAGATGAACGACCGGGATTGGATCAATGATATTCTCTCTTACGAGAAATATTTGACCTATGGCTATAATACGGGTCTGAACGAAGCGCAAAATCCACAGCTTCATCAAACGGTTCAGACGATCCTGAACGATGCCCATAGCTCACAGGTGCAACTATTCAACCTGATGTTCCAAAAGGGCTGGTATAAGATGAAAGCCGCTGACCAGCAGGAAATGACTCAAGCCTATACACAATTCAACGGCTACAAGTCACAGTTTCCTGGCGGACAGTAATCTTTTTTTTGCCTGACGGGAACAGGAAGAACACCATGAATGGCTCCGCATTCAAGGTGTTCTTCTTGTGTTACAGGAAGTCAACCTATCATCCTTTGACAAAAAAGGACGCAGCCAGTACATTGGAATAAGATAGTAGAAGCAGTCGGGAAGCTTGTGCTTTTGAAATGTATTTTATCTCTAGGAGGCTGCTTGTGAACGTAAACTGGAACTGGATGGGCAACTTGCAGCAATTCGGCAGATCGCTGATGATACCGACGATCGCTTTGCCAGCTGCTGCGATATTGCTTTTCCTGGGGAATTTACCTTGGAACGCACTAGGATTGGGACAGTTCGGAGACATCCTCGTGTTTTCCGGCAGCTCCATCTTCACATACTTACCCTTTCTATTTTCTGTCGGCGTTGCCCTTGGATTGACACAGAATGCCGGTATTGCTGGACTTGCGGCGCTGCTCGGGTACTTCATATTCGTATCGGCTACCCAATATTTTACAGGTTCGAATTTCGAGATGGGGGTAGCGGGCGGTATCGTTATCGGAGTATTAGCCGCGTTGTCGTACCACCGATTCAAGTCGATCCAATTACCGGAGTACATACAGTTTTTTGGCGGTCCGCGGTTCGTTCCTTTGTTCATGTGCTTTGTGTCGATCTTGCTCTCTTACATAACGATTCAGGTCGGTCCTTCCGCACAAGCGGTCATGGATCGGTTCGGTGATTGGATCTTGTCTCATGGAGCTTGGGGAACATTTGTATATGGGGTAGCCTATCGATTGCTAGTGCCGTCTGGGCTGCATCATATATTGAACAATGTGGTATGGTTCCAAGTCGGTTCCTACCCATTGGAGGACGGTACGGTACTGTACGGTGATTTGCCAAGGTTCTTCGCTGGAGATCCGGAGGCAGGTATTTTCATGGCGGGCTTATACCCGATCATGATGTTTGCGCTGCCCGCAATCGCGTTCGCTATTATCCATGAAGCGCGGGAAGATTTGAAGCCGCAAGTGAAAGCTACGTTCCTTACAGCAGCGTTGACCTCTTTCCTAACCGGTGTTACCGAACCGATCGAATTCGCTTTCTTGTTCGTCGCCCCTTATTTGTTCGTAGTTCATGCGATATTATCGGGTGTAGCGATGTGGTTGGCATATATCCTGGACATCCATCACGGATTCTCATTTTCGGCGGGAGCGATTGATTATTTGATTAACGAGCATCTGGCTCGCAACGGACTGCTGTTGATTCCGATCGGTATCGTATTCGGTATCGTCTATTATGTGCTGTTCCGTTGGGCAATCCGCCGCTTCCGAATTCCAACTCCAGGTCGGGAGGAAGGATCGCAGCTTGAGGAATGGGCGGGAGATATTCGGTACCGGGCTCCATTAATACTTCAGGCGTTAGGCGGCAAAAACAATGTTGTGCAGATTGAAGCATGTATCACGAGACTGAGGCTTACGCTCGCTAACGATAAGGTGATGGACACGAATGCGCTGAAACATCTGGGGGCGGCAGGTGTGATCCGGTTAGGCGGCGGGAATGTGCAGGTCGTATTCGGTACCTTCTCCGAGCTGATCCGCGAGCAGATCGTTAAGGTGTTGCATCGTGACATTCGTCAGGTCCATTTTCATGCGCCCGTACAAGGGAATATGATCCCGATTGAAGAAGTGCCAGACACCATATTCGCGCAGAAGCTCGTTGGGGATGGGGTCGCTTTTTATCCAGATCGGGGGGAATTAGTTTCTCCGGTGGCAGGCACAGTTATTATCTTATATCCTACGATGCATGCGATCGGATTGAAGACGGAAGACGGGCTTGAAGTGCTCCTGCACATCGGGATTGATACGTCTCATCTGCAGGGAAAATGGTTTCAGTCGGTCGTCCAAGTCGGAGATATGGTCATGCCTGGTCAGTTATTGATCAAGTTCGATCTTCAGAAGATTAAGAAGCATGCCAAATCACTAGCTACACCGATGGTAATCACGAATATGGATATTGTAAAGTCATGGGCGTTCGCCCCGTACAAGCACGTTAAGAAAGGTCAAGCATCCGTAATGTCGGTTATCATGAAAGAGGACGTCACAGGAGGGGATCAGACACATGATTAAGGGCAGCAGAGCGGCATCCGGTATCGCAATTGGCAAAGCGTTCGTCCTGCCTGACTGGGAATGGGACCTTCCTGAGGACATCATCGATGTGAACGACCTTGCTTATGAGTTTGAAAAGTTGTATGAAGGCATTCGTACGTCCAAGACAGAGATCCAGGCGATCAAGTATGACATTGCTGAAGTTCTAGGTACGGAGGAATCGAACATATTCGACGCCCACCTCGCCATTCTGGAGGACCCTGTATTCATGAACGAAGTGTCGGGCATCATTCAACGACAGTACAAGGCGGCCGAAGTTGCGGTGAAAGAAGTGGTCGACAAATTCGTCAACATGTTCGACCTGTTGGATGACGACTATATGAAGGAACGGGCACTCGATATTAAGGACGTCGGGACCCGATTGCTCAAGCATCTGCTAGGGTCCGTCGAAACGTCGCAGCCTCCACAGGATCAGCCGTTCATCGTCATTGCCAAGGAGCTGACGCCTTCACAACTCGCGCATCTGAATCCCTCCCAACTGTTGGGTGTCGTCACACAGTTTGGTGGGACTACCTCACATACCGCGATTATGGCGCGAGCGATGGGCATTCCGTTCGTCTTCGGGATCGATTCGACGATTCAGACCGGAGACGGCGTTATTATCGATGGCGATGAAGGAATTGTTCTGGTGAACCCCGAGAGCACTACGATTGAGGAGTATCGGGACAAGAAGCGGAGCTGGCTCGAGTATCGGCAGAAGCTGCAACAAATTGTTAGCTTGCCTCCAGTCACGCGGGATGGCAGGTGTGTCCGATTAGGCGCGAATATTAACTCCTTCAAGGATTTAGAGCTTGCCTTGAGCAATGGTGCGTCGGGAGTCGGATTGTTCCGCACAGAATTTCTATATATGGATCGTCATAACTTGCCGAGAGAAGAAGAACAATTCGAAGTGTATCGTCAAGTGGCCGAGCAGTTACAGGGGAAGTCACTCATTATCCGCACGTTGGATATAGGCGGTGACAAACAGTTGGATTACTTGCCACTGCCGGATGAAGACAATCCTGCCCTCGGTTACCGGGCGATTCGAATTCTGCTGGACCGCAGGGACTTGTTCAAGACCCAGCTGAAGGCCATTCTTCGCGCAGGCTGCTACGGGGATGTAAAGATCATGTACCCGATGATATCCTCCATTGAGGAGCTGCGTCGTGCCGGCGAGGTGTTGGAGTTGGCGAAGCGGGAGCTGCGGGAAGCGAAAGTCGCGTTCCACGAATCGATAGACGTAGGTATTATGATCGAGGTGCCAGCTGCTGTGGCCATTGCCGATCTGCTGGCGCAGGAAGTGCAGTTTTTCAGCATCGGCACTAATGATCTGGTGCAGTATGTGCTGGCGGTTGATCGGATGAATGAGCATATCTCCCACTTGTATAACCCGTATCATCCTGCCGTGATCCGGATGTTGAAACATACGGTTGATGCGGCCCGGAATCAGGGAATCGCGGTCGGAGTGTGCGGCGAGCTGGCTGGTGATGTGTATGCCCTGCCGATCTGGCTTGGCCTCGGCGTACACGATCTGAGTATGTCCGCGCATTCGATCCTGCCGATCAAGAATCGGCTGATCGAGTCTACAGAGCAAGAGTGTCGCGAGATCATGGAACGAGTAATGGCTTGTCGTACTAGCGAGGAGATTCGTACGCTGCTTCGTGTGCAGGAGTAACTGAGGTAGTAGTGTTGAGGTCAACTAAATGTAGCTTTGAAGACGGAACCGCGGTTCCGTCTTATTTTTATTTCGGGAAGTTTAGCTGTTGGGGTTCTGGGGGAGTTCGGAGGTTGGGGCTCATTCGCACGAATCCTGCAAAAGTACATGATTTTTAATCTGTTTGCATAGAGGGCAGGCAGAGGGAGTGGAGAAGCGGTAGCGTCCGCCTTTGAAATCTTGGCGCAACTACGACAAAACTACAATTCAAGGGCCGAGATTTCAACAGCGGTCGTAACCCCTCTGACTGCCCTCCCTGCGCACATAACTGAACTCAACGACCATGGACCCGGCTGCTGGCTGCATGGCAACAGGACGTAACAATATGAAGATCATGTAAAGGAATAACAAGCTTTAATAAAAAATCACATGTAAGCGTCTCCAGCTATCCGCTATCATAAAGACATAAGCAAGTCCGCTAGACAAAAGCAAACAACCATCATGGAAGGGAGGGAACCAGATGGCTTCCAATCCATCAGTAGTAAACGGTACCACATCACATATTGACCCGAATCAGTACCAGAATGTGCCCAAGAAGAAAAGTTATTTCGTGAGAAACTGGCCTTTATACTCCATGATCTTGCCGGGTTTACTGTTCTTCATTATCTTCAAGTACATTCCGCTCGGGGGAAGCATCATCGCTTTCCAGGACTACAACATATTCGACGGGGTATTTGGCAGCAAATTTGTCGGCTTGAAGCATTTCGAGAATTTGTTCGCCTATCCGGAGTTTTACCGGATCTTCAAGAACACGCTGCTCATCAGTCTATATCAGCTCGTATTTGGCTTCCCGGCACCGATTATTCTGGCACTTCTGCTGAATGAGATCGGAAAAGCGGTATTCAAGCGAACGGTGCAAACGATTTTATATTTGCCCCATTTCCTGTCTTGGGTTATCGTAGGGGGTTTGGTCATCAACTTCTTGTCCCCAAGCGTGGGGATGCTCAACGACATTATCAAGTGGTTCGGCGGTGAGCCGATCTTCTTCATGCAGGAGCCAGGCTACTTCAGAACGATTATCGTGTCTTCGGGGTTGTGGAAGGAGATCGGGTGGAGTACGATTATTTACTTGGCAGCACTGGCTGGGATTAACCCGGATCTATACGAAGCGGCAGAAGTGGATGGGGCGGGGAAGATGCGCCAAGTATTCAACATAACATTGCCGAGCATTTTACCTACAATCATGGTGCTGCTGCTTCTACGGATAGGTAATGTATTGGACCTTGGCTTTGAGCAAATCTACATCTTCCTCAATCCGCTCGTTACAGAGACTGGCGAAGTGTTCGACACTTACATTTACCGAATTGGTCTGTTAGGCGGCCAATATAGCTATACGACGGCAATTGGGCTATTCAAATCGGTGATCGGGTTCGTGCTGCTAGTAGGCGCTAACTTCTTGAGCCGCAAGACGACAGGCAATTCCATTTATTAAGCGGAGGATGTGATACCATGATCAAGGCAACCGTTCCTCAGCGGTCTTTCAAAGTGTTCAATTACTTGTTTCTGTCGCTGTTCAGCATTACGATGCTTGTCCCGTTCTTCCACATACTCGCCGGGTCATTCAGTGGTAACCGAGCATTGATAGAGGGCAGGGTCGGCATTTGGCCGGTGGACTTCACATTTTCGAACTATGCAGTCGTATTAGCAGACGCGTCGATTTGGAAATCGTTCGGCATAACGGTATTCATCACCGTTGTCGGTACCACAATCAATTTGATCCTTACTTGTTTAATGGCATACGGGCTGTCCAAGAGTGAATTAAGAGGACGTTCATTCCTGTTGTTGCTCGTCCTGTTCACGATGATTTTTCAGGCGCCGCTTATTCCAACCTACCTGCTAGTCAAATCGTTAGGCATGCTGAATACGGTATGGGCGATTATGATTCCGGGTGCGATCAGCGCTTTTAATCTAATTATTATGATCTCTTTCTTCCGGAATATCCCGGATGGGTTGCTCGATTCGGCCAGGATTGACGGCTGCGGGGAGTACAGAACCTTGTTCCAGATCGTACTTCCGTTATCGTTACCTTCACTCCTGACTATCGGATTGTTCTATGCCGTCGGGCATTGGAACAGCTATTTCTCTGCGCTGATGTATGTTCGCAATCCGAATCTCCATCCGTTGCAGGTCAAGCTCAGGCAGTTGATCGTCGAGAGCGATGTAGATTCGATGATGCAAAGCACCGTAGCTTCCATGCAGTCAGTTGAAGGTATCAAGATGGCTTCCATCATGTTCGCTACACTTCCGATTCTCGTGATTTATCCCTGGATTCAGAAGCATTTTGTCAAAGGCTCGATGCTCGGTTCCGTAAAAGGGTAAATTATATATGACAACCAGATAAAGGAGAGGGTTTCAAGTGAAGATGAAGAAAACGTTTTCCGTCCTGTTGAGCTCGGTGCTGATCGGTTCCACACTGGCTGGCTGTGCCTCCAAAGAAGAGGGCAAGGTCGATACGTCGAATGGTTCCGGTGCAGCAGCGCCTACCAAGATTAAAGTAGCATTAGGAACAGGGAATCTTCCTTATGTAACCGGTTCGCGCGACATTAACAGCGACAAGTATGTAACGAAGCTGGAGCAATTGTCCAACTCCGATCTAGATTTGCAGCTCATCCCTCACGAAAACTATTCGCAGAACATTACGCTTATGTTCGCAAGTGGAGAAATGCCAGACCTGCTTCAAACGAAAGGAATCAATACACCGGAAGTAGCGCCTGCAGTAGATTCCGGGAACTTGACACCGCTGAACGAACTTATTGATAAATACGGCCCGAACTTGAAGAAATTCATTCCGCAAGAATCATGGGATTCCGCACGTGTAAGCAAAGACGGCAAAATATATGGAATTCCGCAAGAAAACCCGATTCGAAACGGCACAGTCACCTATATTCGTCAAGATTGGCTGGACAAGCTGAATTTGAGTGTGCCCAAAACAGTGGATGAGTACATCACGGTGTTGAAAACGTTCAAAGAGAAAGATCCGAACGGCAATGGCAAGAACGATGAAGTTCCGTTCACGGCCCGCGCCAAGTTCTCCTTCGGTAATGCGTTCTTCGGGGCATATGATGTCATTCCTGGACTTTGGAAATTCCAAAACGATCAACTCGTGCCGAACTTCATTCGTCCAGAGATGGTAGACGCGTTGAAAGTATACCGTCAGTTGTATGAGCAAAAGCTGCTCGACAATGAATTCCTTGTTCAAGCAGGAAAAGACTGGGATGCCAAGATTAAAGGTGCGGCTGTAGCTGGAATGTGGTCCCACGCGGCATCATATCCGGATAAATGGCAATCAGACGTACAAGCAGGCGATCCTAATGCCAAAGTAGCTGTCATTCCTTCTCCGGTTGGCCCAAGTGGTAAAGCTGGTGCAGTAGACGAGATCGGGTCGTCTGTATCCGACTATGTATGGGTCATCCCGAAGAACACGAAAAATGCGATTGAAGTCATCAAATTCCTGGACTGGTACTACAATCCAGATAAAACGGATAAAGACAACTTCCTGCTATACGGTATTGAAGGCACAGATTATACCGTAGAGAATGGTAAGATCAAGTATAATTATCCTAAAAACGCTGACGAGATCGGTGCTGAATTCATGCACCAAGGGTGGTTGGCATTTACGGGACCCAAGAAATATTTGACCGACGAAACATTCATTAAGAACAAGCCGGGTGGCGATAAAATTCTCGCCGCATTGAAAGTAGCACAAGTTGAAGGTGCGAAAAACGACGGACTGGGTATGCCTTCCATGCCAACACTGCAAGCTCGTCCTGAATTGAAATATGACGGTCTGTGGCTGGAATTCGCATCCAAAGTAATTACAGGAAAAGAGTCTGTTGACAAGTTCAATGATTTTGTAGCCGATTGGAAGAAGCGCGGCGGGGATCAACTGATCAAGGAAGCAACGGACTGGTACAAATCGACACAGAAGAAGTAATGTGCTGTGTAACCCACCACCCCCGATGTTTCATCGGGGGTTTCTTTGAACATAGGGAGGAGACTGGATATGGACAAGAACTTGCACTTGATTTGCAACGCGCACTTGGACCCGGCTTGGTTATGGGAAATCGAGGAGGGTGCCGGAGAGGCGCTATCGACGTTCCGCATCGCGGCTGAATTTTGTGAACAGTTTGACGGGTTTGTATTCAATCATAATGAAGTGATTTTGTATCAATGGATTGAGGAATACGACCCTGCACTGTTCGTCCGCATTCAGAAGCTGGTCCGTGAAGGCAAATGGCAAATTATGGGCGGTTGGTATTTGCAGCCGGATTGCAATATGCCGAGTGGTGAATCCTTCGTAYGGCAGATGCTGGTAGGGCGACAGTATTTCACAGAGAAGTTCGGTGTTCGTCCGACAACGGCGATTAACTTCGATCCATTCGGCCACACAAGAGGACTTGTGCAGATTATGGCTAAGGCTGGATTCGATTCCTATATCGTATGTCGGCCGGGCAATGACGATTGCCCGCTGCCAGCCGAGGAAGTGAAGTGGATTGGTTATGATGGCTCCGAAGTAATCGTTCATCGGGCTTATAAAGCTTATTTGTCTGGAAAAGGAAAAGCGCATCTGAAAGTGCAGGATTGGCTTAACGATCATCCAGATCGCCAGACCGGGCTTGTGTTATGGGGAATCGGTAATCACGGTGGAGGGCCATCACGCATCGATTTGACGAATTTGCAGGAATTGAAGGAACAGACGTCGAGTTATCAGTTGACGCATTCTACACCGGAAGCCTATTTCCAGCAACTGCGCGAGACAGGGGTCGAGTTACCTCGGCACGAGGGGGATTTGAACGCTTGGGCGGTCGGTTGTTACACGTCGCAAATCCGCATCAAGCAGAAGCACCGTATGTTGGAAAATGAACTGTATATGACGGAGAAAATGATGTCTCATGCCGCATTGGCAGGCTTGGTTGCTTATCCGGTCGATTCGATTGCTGAGGCGCAGGAAGACATGATGATGGCACAATTCCACGATATTTTGCCGGGATCATCCGTACTCCCTGTTGAAGAATACGGTCTAAGGCTAATGGACCACGGTCGGGAAATATTGGCGCGGCTGCGGGCACGGGCGTTTTTTGCTTTAACGGCAGGAGAGCGCAAGGCGGAAGAGGGCGAGGTTCCGGTCTTCCTGTACAATCCGCATCCATATAAAGTGAAAGGTTTGTTCGAATGCGAGTTTCAGCTGCCTCAATCATCCAAAGGTCAATATGCGGATATCGTCATGCAACAGGCTGGCGTACTAGTACCGAGTCAGGTCGAGAAAGAAATCAGCAATTTGTACATCGATTGGCGTAAACGTGTCGTGTTCTATGCGGAACTGGAGCCGGGGCAGATGAACCGATTTGATGCTATGGTGAAGTTTTTGCCGAAGAAACCTGAGATAGCTTTGCGTGAGGCAGAGGGGACCATCCCATTCGTTACAGATCGGCTGCAAGTTGAGGTTAATACTTCTACTGGGCTAATCGATAAGATGATTGTGGATGGTGTATCGTATGTGCAGCCTGGGGCAATTCGACCGATTGTAATGGAAGATAACGACGATGCTTGGGGGAGCCAAGTGCAGAGCTTTCCGAAACAGATCAGCACTTTTAAGCTGATGACGAAGACTAGCGGATCCCGGCTGTCGGGCGTTCGTGGCAAACCAATCCCTTCGGTTCGTATTATTGAGGACGGTGAAGCTCGTACAGTGATCGAAGCCGTGATGGAATATGGGAAATCGACACTTGTGCAACGGTATTATTTGCCGAAGCATGGGACGGATATCCGCGTTGATGTTCTCGTGAACTGGAACGAAACTCGCAAAATGCTCAAGCTTGCGATTCCGACGATGTGGCAGGACGCTTCGTACTTGGGACAGGTAGCATATGGTGTAGAGCGGTTGCCGACCAATGGACGCGAGGTTGTGACCCAGAAGTGGGTCGCGGCAGTTAGTGGTGCAGGTGCAGGCACAGCATCAAATGCGAAAGCAGGAGCAGGGAATGCCCTCACTTGTGTGAATGATGGCATTTATGGGTCTGATATGTCTGAAGGTGAAATTCGTCTGACGTTATTGCGGTCTCCGGGGTACTCAGCCTTGCCGGGCGGGAAGTTGAAGCACACGATGCCGAACGACCGACAYTCGAACCGAATCGATCAAGGTGAGCGGCGATATACGTTCTGGTTGAGCGGCGGACCAAGTACGGAGCGTTTGGCGGCTATCGACCGTGAGGCACTAGCCTACAACGAAAAGCCGTATACACTGTCGTATTTTCCATCAGGTGCGGGGGAGCAATCATTGCCTCTAATAGCGGTGGATGATGATGCCGTACAAGTTACTGCATTTAAGCTGGCGGAGAAATCGGAAGCGAGAGCGGGTATTGCTTGGGAGTATATCGTCCGGTTGTTTGAACCTACGGGTATGGATCGCGAGACCTTACTGACGATACCGCTATTGGGTATTACTGAGCGAGTGAGCTTGGGAGCATTTGAGATTAAGACACTGCGCGTGAATGCGTCTGCAAGAACGATTACAGAAGAGACGCTTATGGAATCGATGTAAGAAAAAGCTATGACAAAGGGAGAGAGATGACATCATGACACATTTGGCGATTCATGGGGGAACCCCGGTACGTACTGCACCGTTTCCGGCTTGGCCGATATTCGGAGAAGAAGAAGAACGTCTAGTAGTGGAGGTGGTTCGTTCCGGTAAGTGGGGCGGCTCCAACCGCAACAAGCTGCCCGAATTCGAGGCGCAGTTCGCCGCCATGCACGAAGCCGCTCATGCGGTCACAGTTGTCAACGGCACAATCGGCTTGACGATCGCCCTGCAGGCTAGCGGCGTTCAGCCCGGCGATGAAGTCATCATGCCGCCGTACACGTTTATTGCAACGGCTTCTTGCGCTTTACTATTCGGTGCGATCCCTGTGTTCGTGGACGTGGAGCCGAATTCACTGCTTCTCGATCCAGAGCGGGTCGAAGCAGCCATTACATCGAAGACCAAGGCTATTATTGCAGTGCATATTGCGGGCGCACCAGCCAACATGACTCGGTTGAAGGAGATTGCTGACAAGCACGGGCTCCGCTTGATTGAAGATTCGGCGCAAGGCGTTGGGGCTTCCTGGGATGGGAAGTCAGTAGGCGCGCTTGGCGACTTCGGTTCCTTCAGCTTCCAGTCCGGCAAGAATGTCACAGCTGGTGAAGGCGGTATCCTGTTGACTAACAACGAGGAGCTGGCTGACATGGCCTGGTCGCTCTCGAATGTGGGCCGAATCCGCAAGGGAGCTTGGTACCAGCACGAACACATCGGCTGGAATCTGAGGATGACGGAGTTCCAGGCGGCGATTCTGCTTGCACAGCTAACACGGTATGATGAGCAATTGAAGCTGCGCGACCGCAATGCGAGACTGCTGAACGAGCGCGTGGCTGCCATCGATGGCTTACGCACGCTTCAGCTTGATCCGCGCGTGACTCAGCATGCCCACCATATGTTCATGTTTGCACTGGACCTGGATGCAGTAGATGGCCGAATTGGTAAAGAGGAATTCATCAGACAGATGAACGCTGAGGGGATTCCGGTGCATCCCGGTTACATTACACTGAACAAGAATACGGCAATATTGAAGGAAATTGAGAAATGGACGGGCGAGAAGCGGGAGATGAGCTGCCCAGTAAGCGAAAGGTTCGCGGAGCAGGACGGACTCTGGCTGCATCAGAACGTGTTGCTAGGTACTGAGCAGGATATGGACGATATTGTTCGGGCGTTGACGAAAGTGATTCAGGCCAGTTTATAAAAAGAGTGTAGGAGTGAATGAGGAATGAGACTGGCTAAGCTTGGGGTATTAATCGATCAGACGACCGTGGATCGTCGCTGGGCGTTCCGGATGAACGCCTTCGAGCTGTATGTGCAGGAGATGTTATCGCATCGTGGTGTTCCTTATACGATTCTGTCCTCGCTCGAGGAATTGGATGGTTCCGATGCGGAGCACTTCGACATGCTCTTGGTTGCCGTTGCGCCGGAGACTCGTGACGCGGCGGATCGGCTGTGGCGGTACGCCGAAGCGGGCGGCCGCCTCGTTGCCTGCGGCGGCCTGAACTCTCTTGCGCCACGCCTCGGCTATGTACGCGGCGAGGCGTGGGGCGTTGGCTACGCGCAGCTGCCAGAGTCGTTCGGCGCCGATCGGCCGCTGCGCTTCCTGCAGGCGAACCCGTGGGTGCGCCTGCCAGGGCCGGCTGCCGCCGCGGCAGAGGCCGCTGCGCCAGTCGTGGTCGCCGAGGACTTCGGCGACGCGGCCGGCGGGCGGCCTGACGGGCCGCGGCTCGGCCCTGCGCTGCAGCGCTTCGCGATCGGCCTGGGGCACATCGACCGCTGGACGGTCGATGTGCCCGGGACGATCGTCGGGCTGCAGCAAGGGCTGGCGCCGGTGCTGGAGGACGGCGTCCCGGCGCCGGACGGCACGGCGGCCGTCGACGACGGCGTGTTGAAGGCTGACGACGTCGTCGAGCAGCACTGGACGTGGGACCGACTGCAGACGGAGACGGGCGCACCTTACTTCGCACATCCGTACGCGGATCTGTGGCGCGAAGTGTTCGTTGGCCATTTGGTCAGATCGGCGAGTGAGCTAGGCTTGACGCTGCCGTTCATCGGTTATTGGCCTGAGGGTGTGGAGCAGGTCGCGCTCGTCTCGCATGACAGCGACGGCAACCAGGACGTACATGCCGAGTCTACATTGCAGACACTGGCCGAATGTGGCATGCACTCGACATGGTGCATGCTCGAATCAGGTTACTCGGCTGAAATCTACGAACGTATTGTGGCAGAAGGACATGAGCTCGCTTTTCACTATAATGCAGTGGAAGCGGACGATGGTTTCTGGGATGGAGCTGAATTCGCCCGACAGTTGGGCTGGCTTAAGGATGCGACTGGTTTACCGCGCATCGTCTCCAACAAAAATCACCTGACCCGCTTCGAAGGCTGGGGCGAACTGTTCCGCTGGTACGAGGCAAATGGTATAGCCTCCGACCAAACACGCGGACCTAGCAAAAAAGGCAACGTTGGGTTCATATTCGGCACTTGCCATCCTTATTTCCCGATCGCTTGGGCGGATGAGCACAATCGTAGCTACGACGTACTGGAGGTCGGCTTTCTGACGCAAGATCTGGACATCGGGAAATGGTCGGACAGCAGCGTGATCGTTCCGTTTCTGGAACAGGTGCGGAAGGTCGAGGGTGTAGCGCACTTTTTGTTCCATCAGATTCATATTCATAATCGCGAAGAAGTTCGTCAATCGATGCGGCTGCTTGCCGAAGAAGCGCAGAAGAGAAGCTTCGTCTTCTGGACGTGCGAGCAAATTAATGACTGGGAGCGGTCGCGGAGAACGATTAAGGTTGTCAATCTAATGGCAGATGGGGCTTGCCGGGTTACAATTGCCGATGATCAGGGCATCAAGACCAAGACCTTTGCTCAGACGGATGTAGAATCAGGAACACACACGTATCAGAGTGGTGGTCAACATGCAGTCATCTGGGTGCCTCAGCCGGATTCATCTTCGTCGATGCCGTCATGTACAGCTCCGACTTCGGCTTCAGCTTCATCTGATATGTTGATGAAATACGGTGTCCCCTGCCGGAAAATGCTAGTGCCGATCGGAGGTTTGCATTCATGAATGAACGGCTCAAGATGGCCAGAGTCGGCGTGCTGCTGGATGAGCAAGCTTGCTACAAACGTTGGGCACTCGGGTTGAACGTCTTCGAACGCTTTGTAACGGAACTGCTGATGCATGCGGGAGTTCCGCATGATACGTATCACAATACATCTGAGGCCGTTGTTGCTGCACCAGACATTCTGATCGTGGCAGTTGCGAATAGTGACCGCGGCACAACAGATCAGCTGTTGGCGTACGCCGAGCAGGGTGGGACGCTTATCGCCTATGGCGGTCTGAACGCACTTGCGGTTAAGCTCGGCTATATGCGCGCAGGTGACGTGGGCAAAGGCTATGTGAGCTTGCCGGACGGGCTGTACACCGCTGACCGACCGCTGCGCTTCCTAAGCGCCGAGCCGTGGATCGCGCAGCTAGGTGCTGCCGCCGCCGCATCGCCGCCCGCCGCCGCCGCACCTCTGCCCGCGACGCCCAGCTTGCCGGCCGCAGCACCGTTGCCCGCCGCTATCGGCGAACTGCACCGCGAGCGTCCGGACGGTGAGCCGTCCGGGCCGGCGCTGCAGCGCTTCGCGATCGGCCGCGGCCGGCTGGAGCGCTGGTCGGTCGCCGCGCTGCAGACGATCGTCGGCCTGCAGCAGGGCTCGCGGCCGGTGCTTGAAGACGGCGTTCCCGCTCCAGACGGTACCGCTGCTGTGAATGACGGCGTCCTGAAGGCGGACGACGTCGCGGAGATGGACTGGAAATGGGACCGCTGTGTGACCGAGGCGGGAGAACCTTATTTTGCCCATCCGTATGCCGATTTGTGGAAGGAAGTACTTGTCTCCCACTTACTGCAGACTGCCTTATCGCTCAATCTGACATTGCCGTTCATCGATTACTGGCCGAATGGTGTATCGCAAGTCGCACTCCTGTCGCTCGATAGTGATCATACGCAGGACGAGGAAGCACGTACTACGCTGGATTTGCTACAAGAGTGCGGCATCCCAGCTACCTGGTGTATGATGGCACCCTGGTACAGCAAGGCGATGTATGAGCAAATCACGCAGAACGGGCACGAATTGGCGCTGCACTACAATGCGGTTCCAGTGGATCAGGGGACTTGGTCAGAAGAGGCGTTCCATGATCAAGCAGAGGCGATGAAGGCTTCAGCGCAACTCGACCGGATTATCTCGAACAAAAATCATCTAACTCGAATCGAGGGCTGGGGCGAGCTGTTTCGTTGGTGCGAGGACAACGGTATTGCGTCCGAACAGTCCCGCGGCAACAGTAAGAAGGGCAGCGTCGGCTTCCTATACGGTACCGCACACCCTTATTTCCCAATAGCCTGGACAGATGAACATAACCGGATTTACGACGTTTTGCAGATCGGTTTTCATTATGGTGATTTCTTACAATGTGATCCCAGCATCATTCGCTCACTATTAGAACAAGTAGTAAGGGTACACGGTACGGCGCACTTCGTCTTTCATCAAATTCATATTCACCGTAAAGAGCCGATCCGAGCATTTCTCCGGGAGTATGTAAGTACCGCGAAAAAGATGGGTTTCACGTTCTGGACTGGAGAACGGATCAACGAATGGCAACGGGCAAGACGAAGTATACGCGTAACCGGTCTGAATGAACAAGGTGCTACAATTTCAACGGTAGCGGTACAGCTAGAAAAGCCTGAAGATGTAGTGGTCTGGATTCCGTGTTCGCCGGCCGAAGTCCAACAGGTGCACACAGAACACATTTTTGGCGTTGCTTGCCGCAAACAGCTGATTACGAATAGGAAGTGACGCAGGATGCAATTTACGAACTCTACACACAAATGGAATGTCCCGCCTGTGCGATGGGAGCAAGCTTCGGACAATGAAATGTCGCGGCGGGTTTACGGAATTCTGCTGCGCTGGGTCCCATTCGCCGTTCAGCAGTATGGGCGTTGGGAGGGCCGTGCGAACTGCGGTCATTTCTTCGGGGGCACCTTCTGGTATCAAGCGGATTCGGCGAACGTATCGGCTGTATTTGCAGCATTATCCAAACTTGGCGAATATGACGAGTCGGTCACAGGAGGCGTTACTCAGGCCGACTTGAAGAGGATGGCGATTTCCGCGATTCGCTACATGGGCTTTACCCATGATACGGGTCCAGCAGATTGTGTCCGCGCTGCCGGAGTGCTGCCCTATACGAGCGAGAAAAAATGGGGCGGACAAGGCGATAACTTCTTCATGGCTAGTCAAAACGGCCGCTGTGTAGCCGCTATGGCATGCGCAGCATGGCTGCTGTGGGACGATCTAGATGAAGAAACGAAGCTGCTCGTTCAAGATGTAACGGTGAGTTATGCAGACCGCTGGTGTGATGAGGAACCGCGCAACGGCGTGTATTACGACACGCAATGCGAAGAGAATGCATGGACAGCCGCTGGTATTTCGGCAGCTCTGGCGATGTTCCCGGACCATCCTCATCACACGGCTTGGAAGAAGGGCTTCGTCGATTGGTCGATGAACACGATCTCTACGTTCAAGGACCGGTTAGCATTCCCGTCTGGTTTAGTCGACATGAATGAAGGGATGAAGGTTAGCACCGTAACGTTCCACCCGGATTTCACATCCGAGAATCATGCTTTTGTGCATCCTAGTTATTACTCAGCCGGGACGAACTTGAGGGCCATCCACGGTGTCTTGTCATTGATGAGCGGTCAKCCCGTTATGGATTGCGCTGTCCACAACAACATGACTTTGTATGAGCGGACGATTAAGATCTGGTCACAATTCGATGGTCTGAATATCCCTGTGCAAGGTCAAGACTGGTGGTATAACCGCCAGCATGAGCGTCAGCTTACACATACGATATTGAATGTGCTTCATGGACATCCAGACGCCGCACGGTTCGCGAGAAATGCCTTAACTAGTATAGAAGAGGTTCAAGCGAGTAATACGAAAGGCGCTTTGTTAGAGGAGAATGGGGAAGAGTGTGTCATTAACCGTGCCCATGCTCAATTCGCCAAAGACTTGGAGCATGGCTCAGCTTATGACCTGGTTGTCTCGTATTTACTCCACGTGTTTGGTGGTCCGGGTGTCGAGCCAAGCGACGAGCAAGAGATGAAGGAGCGGCTTTCCGGCGTATACAACTATCCATTCGGAGGATCCATCATTCAACGAACGCCCAATACGTTCACTAGCTTTACTTGGCGGAACAATGTAATGGCGTTGACCCTTCCTGAAGCAGGGTTATGGAATGTTACGCCGCTGTACGCCAGTTACACGGGTACGGTGCAAGTGGAGTCGATTCAACCGTCCGGCACAACATCTGAAGGAAGTTCACTACCTCAGGCATTATCTAATGAATCGATTATCCGCAGTTCGGATCAGGAGAAGATCAGTGAGTATGCTGACGGCTTCGGAGCCAGTGTGACACTATTCCGCGGACAAGAGCGTGAGCTCAAGCAGGATGTGGCTCTAATTGCGCTTCCTGATGGCAAAAGTGTGTATGTGGAACGGTATAGTGTTGAAAAGCCATGTCGGGTACATGAGTGGCAATCGGGCACGATTGGTATTCGCAATGAGCTCTATAGCGGAATGCCTAATCTCGCACCGGGTCAACGGATCCTTTATATGGAGAACGAGTCAACTGCGTTTCAAGGTTTCTACGGTCGCGAGCCGGACCGGATCGCGACGTTTGGTAGTCAGCCTTATGTGAACGTAGACAACAAGATCGGCTATTTGCTATTCGGAACACAAGGGGTCAAGTATTGCAACCGTCATGTTTATCCGAAATGGAAAGGTGTCGAGGATATTTTAACGTTGAATGACAGGGGGGAATTGGTGTTCGATACGCCGCAACAGCTGGAACCCTTCCTGATCGTAACGATGCCTAACCAGACAGCGGAACAAACGGCAGCTAGCCAGAAGTATACGAAGAGATGGAGCACCGGCCGTGCAGAGATCGAGTTGATCGATGTAGATGGTACGCTCGCAGTCGCATCATTTGCCAAGCAGGATACGGAAGTTACGGCGCAAGTGCCTGTCATCGAGGAGAGAACGATTCCTATATATGAGGGCAGTTATATCATCAAATCGGGTACCTGTGTATGGACTGGCCGGATTGAAGCTTATAGCAGCGGATATAGGAAGAGTCGGTATAGATTGGAGTTGGAGGACATCACGGAAATGAATTTGGAAGTGATCTCGACCTCTTCACGCACGATCATATTGAACAAAAGCAGGGTCGATTCGGTGATATATATTATAGATACTAAGACAGGCCATCGCGAAAGAGTCGTGTTGATGAACGGTGCCCACTGGGTGATTTAACTGCTTTCCGAGAGAAGTCCCCTTCCTCTTCAAGGAGGGGATGAATTTCGGCTAGGCGAAGCCTAGAGGCTATTGATTTTGAACTAAACAATTGCCTAGTACAATCGCTAATGACTTTTTTGAACGAAGTCGAAAAAACTACAACATTTTCCAATAAGGAAATGGGGTTATAACAACGATCATGTTCTATTCAGAGCATCCTAACATGGAACTATCGAAATTGCATAATGACAGATTGGATCCTATCATTAGCTCAGAAAGCGCTGTCAATGAGAACATTTGTTTGGTATAATCAATTCAAACAAACGTTCTTATTTTTTTTGATGTGGGAAGCCAAGCAAGAGCCGATAAATCTGATTCCATGTTCAGAAGCGGCAGGATCATTTGTTACCATTTCAACCCTATCGAGAATCAGGAAAGGAGGAGAAAACGAAGTGATCCGATGTGTGAAAACAGCGTTTCAAACTTCAAAAGCCAATCTGGATCGACTATTTGAGTGCAACCGCATTTCAGCACAAATTTGGAACGAGTGCCTATCTCTTGCCAAAGACTTTGCCACCCAACACAACGGAAAATGGATTGGAAAAACAGAACTTCAAGCAACATTGAAACATCGATTTCCCTTGCATTCACAGTCCATACAGGCGGTTAGCCATAAATTTGTATTTGCCCGAGACAGCGCAAAACAGAGTAAAAGCAAAGGGTTGAATAACAAGTACCCCTACAAGAATAAAAAGTATTTCAATACGAAATGGGTAGACAAATCGTTCAAGATAGAAGGCAATGTGATTGAACTGAGTTTAGGTATTCAAGACGGGAAACGACAACGACCGATCCGAATCACCGTACCTCACTTGCCTAATGCAGAAATCAAAGAAATTGAACTTGTGTTTGACCGGAAACTGATGGTAGCCATGAGCTATGAAGATGGGAAAGCAGCAACGGAAAACCAAGGAAATCAAGTTGTTGGTGTGGATTTGGGTGAAATTCATTCCATCACAGCGACGACCACAGAAAACAAAGCTGTCATCATCACAGGAAGAAAAGTAAGGAGCATACACAGGCTTAGAAACAAGAAGGTAGCCGAGCTGCAAAAACTCATGAGCAGGTGCAAAAAAGGCAGTCGTCAATGGAAAAAGTACAAAAAAGCGAAAATGTACGTGCTAAGCAAAAGTGACCGCCAACTAAACGATACCATCCACAAAACAACAAGACAATTCGTACAGTGGTGTACGGAAAATGATGTAAAAACGATAGTAGTTGGCAAAGTGGAAGGCGTACAGAGGAACACGAAAAAGAAAAGAAGAAAAATCGTAAATCAAAAGTTATCCAATTGGAGTTTTGGTAAAATTCAAAAGCAACTCGAATACAAGCTCGAAGAACATGGAACAACGATGAAGACGATGGATGAAAGCTATACAAGTCAACAATGTCTTGTTGCGGTAGAAGGAAAAAGACGTCTACAAGAAATTACAAATGTTTCTGTGGCTATGAAGAACATCGAGATGTTCACGGTAGCAAGGGGATTTTGTCCAAGTATCTACATGGAGATATACGCGATTTGGGCAAAACGAAAGAAGTCAAGTATCTACGGATAGCCTAGAGTTAGAAGTAGTAGATGGTGAGTTCCCACCCACTTGCAAAAGTGTTGCTTACGATAGCTTGCTGTTCGGTTTCCGCTACATGTGTAGCGAGAGATAGTAGCCAACCTGCTGTCTTGCAGAAAGTTACGGCAAGTARTRGTAAGAAACCCCTACTTCTTAGCGAAGCGTAAATAGGGGAGGTTCATCAGAACCATTACCTGCAAAAATCTACTGCAAAGATCTCTCATCCTCTTTCTCCAGAGGTGGGAGATTTTTTGAAACGGACGTAGGATACGCTATTCGTTTCCAAAACGCTATATTTCACTCGCTTGCGGACTCACGATCCGCTATTGCCGGGAAAACCACAAAAATCGGCTCCATTTCGTAGAATAGCGGAACCTGTGTCCGGTAAGCCTCCAAATGGCATTCCGGGACCGATTTAACGGATCTACGGTCCGAATAAAGACAGGAGCTTCGTCATGAATGGATTAGCAATTGTTGGTAGAATATCCAGACTGTATTTCAGTAAGTATTAAGTTGATCTCTCACTCGGATAAATGCAGAAAAAGTCGCCAGCCCCCTTAGCAACCTGCTACTTAATTCCAAGCCGCTTGCGATAATCGGTAGGCGTTACGCCGGAATGCTTTTTGAACAGCTTGGCGAAGTGCGGATAGTCTTCGTAGCCGACCTGAAGAGCGACCTCGTACGTTTTGCAGCGGGCATCGGCCAGCATCGCCTTAGCCTTCTCCAATCGCAATTGGGTTAAGTAGGATACGAAGCTCACACCTATCTCCTGTTTGAATACACGGCTGAAGTAAGAAGGAGACACTTCAGCAACATCCGCGACCCGAAGCAAATCCAGATCAGGGTCGGCATAATGCTCCTTCATATATTCGACAGCACGATGCAAATGATGATGAGTCCCCCACTTCCTCGTGGAACGAAGCTCCTCCATCCAATCGTCCATCAACCGGCAGACAGCCTGCAACTGTTCAGGTGCGCCATCCGGCCATCCAACTGCAGAACTGTCAAGAAGTGCTGATGATGCGCGCAAAGGCTCCTGGTTACGATTCTCGAGCTCACCCGTAAGCAGGGTGAACAGATCCGTATAACGCTCTTTCAATTGTGAAGGAGTGGGCTGATCAGAGGTGAACTGACTGTGTAGCTGTTCCATCATCTCGAACGCGACCTCGCGGTTCAACAACCAGATTTGATCGGCCAGGGTGTTTTGATAGCTGTTGCTAAGCAATAGCCATTCGCTTCGTTTCGATGCGGCCTGTTGTGATTCGTTCAGTTGTGTCGCCAATCGGTGAAGCATATCCTGGAATAATCCCGGCTTGATCGGTTTCAGCAAATAATCGAAAGCTCCCATCTGCAGTGCTTTCTGGGCATAGCCGAAATCGTCATAGCCGGATATGATCACAATGCRTGTAGTCAGCTTGCCTGATGTGACAGCTTCGATTAGCTCCAGACCGTCCATCACGGGCATACGGATGTCTGTAATGAGCAGATCTGGTGATTGTTGCTCGACGAGTGTCAGAGCCTGCTGTCCGTCTTCGGCTTCCCCTACGACTTGGAACGGTTCGCCGCTCTGTTCGATTAGCTTACTCATGCTCCGCTTGATCATATGTTCATCATCTGCCAGTACGACCTTGTACATGTGCCCACTCCTCCTGCAAGTTGTGCGTTATTTGTTCTCGTGTGGAAGCTTGATCTGAATGATCGTTCCTGTCGAGTCGGATTTCACGATATGCAGGCCGTAGGCGTCACCGAATACAAGACGAATACGCTGATGTACGTTCCACAGTCCAATTCCTTTCCTTGCAGACACGGAAGCTCCATTATGAGCTAAAGGACCTGACTTGTCTTGATTATCTGCCTTCTCCATCTGATTGGCCGCATCCCCGTCCGTATCMATTTCCGAAACGCCGCTGGCGAACAACTGATTGTAAGCATCGACTTGCTCCGGTGTCATTCCACCTCCATGATCGGCGATTGTAAGGACATAGACATGATCACGAAGCTTGCCAGTTATAGCGATATAATCAGGGCGTAACTTCTTCCGCTCATACCCGTGTATGAACGCATTCTCGACGATCGGTTGGATAAGCAGACGAATGGCCTTCACCCGGGTTGTTTCCGTATCCTTCGTATCAAGCTCGATTGTCAGAGACAGGTAGCGCTCCTTTTGAATTTCGAAGTAACTTCGCAGATGCTCAATTTCTTCCTTAAGCGTCACAATCTCGTTCGGACTTCCCACGCTGTAACGAAACAAGTCGGATAGAGCCGTAGTCATATTGCTGATCGGAATAACCCCTTCGACGAGAGCGTAGGAATTGATCACTTCCAACGTGTTGTATAGGAAATGCGGGTTTATTTGCGACTGCATCGCCATCATAACCGCTTCCCGTTGCTTGAGCTGGAGCTCCTTTTCTTTCAATTGGGATGTGTGCACGACTTCAATGAGCCGTCTGATCTCACTGACCATGTTGTTAAAGCTGCGGTTCAGCTTGCCGATTTCATCATTACGTCGCTCTGGCGCTTGCACGTTCAGGTCACCATTCTCTGCGCGTTGCATAAGTTGCTGTAATAGCAGGAGGGAACGCGACAAGTAATAGGTGAAGCCGCTCAGAACCGCCAGTACGAATAAGATGAGTGCCAACCCGACCCAAATGGACAAGTTGCGGATCCAGATCAAGCTGCCGACAAGTTCCTTCAGGGGTACTTCCGACACCATGATCCAGTCGTTCAGAGGCGAGCGGTGAAAGACGGTTAGCAGCTCATTACTTCCTGAACCTTTGAAGTAGAACCCCTCTTGCTTGTCCTGAAATTGTTCACGGTCTTCATCAGAAATCTGCTTGTTCCACATTTCTGGGTTGGAGTGGTACACCACATATCCTTTGGAATCGATCAACGATACTTTTCCTGTTTCACCTAACTTAATATTGCGTACAATTCGGGTCACCTGGTTCACGTTCAATTCGAACATCATCAACCCGGCCGTCTCGTATTTTTGCGTGTCCCAAAACTTGCGGATGATCGTGATGATCGGCAGCTGTTGTTCGACGAAGGTCAATCCCATCACTTTATACGTAACTTGGTCGGACAATTCGTCCATCGTTAGCAGTTTGGCGGCTCGTTCACGGTCGGTGTTCCCATAATTGGCGAATACCCCGTTGCGGGAGGCGATGGAGAATCCGTAAATATCGGTTCGGCCATAAAATAAACTAGGCCATAAATTGCTATCCATCTTCGACTTGAGATCGTTCAACTCCAGGTAATCGTCGGGCTGCAGGTTCATAAACGCTTGGATCAATGGATTAGAAACAAGAGGGAATGTGGACCGTTCCAAGTCAGTGAAGTAGGCGTCCAATTGGGAGATCGTCTGAGCGAGCAGCTCCTGATTGATCTGGGTAGCATTGGCCTCGATTGTTTCCGTTGATTTCTGAAACCAGATCAGTCCGAAGATGAAGAAAGGCAAACAAAGAAAGCTAACAATCATCGCATTAATCTTGGCATTGATCGATAGTGCGGACAAGGGGCGGAGCAGGCGTAATATTAACGTTCTCATCTAGTTCTCCCTTGAGCAAGATTTCAAGCCAACACGATCCGGAACACGGTTATCGAAGTGAGTTCAGCGCTTGATCGAGATCCTGCATGAGCGACTGTGGCTGCTCCAGTCCGATCGATAGGCGGATCAGTCCATGTGGGATACCAGTCGTTTCGGATACCTCATCGCTGATACCGATTCCTGGCAAGTTGACGAGACTTTCGAACCCGCCCCAGCTCGGACCGAGCTCAAAGTAACGTAGCTTGCGAATCATATCGGTAATCGCCTGATCGCTGCCTTTCGGCACGATGCTGAATAAGCCAGTGTAACCGGTCATTTGTTTGGCACCCAGCTCATACTGAGGATGGCTCTTGAGACCAGGGTACAGGACGCGTTCCACCATCGGATGACTTTCGAGGAAGGTCGCGATTTGCATCGTGCTCTCCTGATGCTGCTTCATCCGAACCGGCAGCGTACGCAGCCCGCGCGTGAGCAGCCAGGATTGATGAGGATCCATGTTGGAACCGAACAAGGCGCGTTCACGATGCATGATTGTCTCCATGATGGCAGATTTGCCGATCATTACACCCCCGATTATGTCGCTGTGGCCGCCCAAATATTTGGAAGCTGAATGCACTACGAGATCAATGCCATATGAGAGCGGGTTTTGATATAGCGGAGTCGCCCAGGTGTTGTCGATGACAGTGGCGATTCCACGAGACTGGGCTAGAGCTGCTACCGCCTGCAAGTCCTGCATTTCGAACAGGTGGGAGGACGGACTTTCCAGGAAAATCAACTTCGTATTAGGTAGAATGGCCTTTTCAATATCATCTATGCTTTCCGAGCGTACGAACGTGACTTCCACACCGAATGAATTCAAGTAGGAGCTTAGAAACTCGCGTGTAGGTCCATATGCGCTCCGAACACACACCACATGGCTGTCCTTGGACATCCAGTACATAATGGAGGCAGAGATGGCTCCCATACCAGAGGAGAAGCACTTGGCCGCATCGCCTTCTTCCAGAGCAGCGATTTTTTGTTCGGCGATTTCAGTCGTCGGGTTGCTGATTCGAGTGTATACATATCCATGATTCGTAGTTTTGCGCGTAAATAATGAATTTTGAAAGATTGGCGGCACGATGGCACCTAAGTATCGGTCGTAATCATCGCCTAAGTGCGCGCAAATGTCTTCTTTCGTCCATTTCTCATCGTTGTTCATGTTCATCAGGTTGGCTCCATTCGAGTATTGGATATAGGTATAGACAGTACAAAAGCGGCTTGCTATAATGATTATGTTCGAAAAAAACATTATATGTTCTATTATAACACAAATAACAAATTGAAAGGGAGTTTTGAATCATGTCTGTTACTTCAAGAATGAACCGGTTGTTTGCAGCCGACGGCAAATGTTTCGATGTTGCGATTGATCACGGATTTTTTAATGAATACTCTTTCTTATCTGGTATTGAGAATATGCAGCAAGCTATAGCTACAATCGTCGAGGCTAACCCTGATGCCATACAGTTAAGCGCCGGTCAAGCGCGGTTACTTCAGAGTATCCCCGGCAAGCAGAAGCCATCGCTTGTGCTGCGCTCCGATGTAGCTAACGTATACGGTCCGACACTGCCGAGGCATGTATTCAGCCAATTGATTCACAATCCAGTTGAACAGGCCGTGCAGCTCGATGCCGCTTGTATCGTCGTTAACGTATTCCTTATTCCGAATCAGCCGGAGTTGTACCACCAATGCATCGAGAATGTATGCAAGCTGAAGCCGGATTGCGAGAAGTACGGCATGCCTCTAATGGTGGAGCCGCTTGTCATGCTGCCGAATGAGAAAGGCGGCGCCTACATGGTAGACGGAGACATTCGCAAGATTGTCCCTCTTGTTCGTCAAGCTGTTGAATTGGGTGCGGACATCATTAAGTCGGATCCATGCGATCCCATCGAAGAGTACGTTCAAGTAATCCAAGCAGCTGGCGGCATTCCTGTTCTTCCCCGTGGAGGAGGCCGAGCACCTGATGATGTGATTTTAGCACGAACCCATGCCTTGATCCAAATGGGCGCATCTGGAATCGTATATGGCCGCAACGTGGTGCAGCATTCGAACCCGAAGAAGATGACCGAAGCATTCATGGCTATTGTTCATAATGGTGCTTCTGTGCAAGATGCTTTGAACATTTTGAACGGAGGATGTGAATCATGAACATGACCGTGAATACGAACGGTAAGAAGATCGTCCGGTTCGGTGTTATCGGTTGCGGATTGATGGGCAAGGAATTTGCAAGTGCGGCCGCTCGCTGGTGCCATTTGCAGCATATCGATTTCCAACCTGTCATCGTTGCGGTGTGCGATGCCAATCCAACTGCTGCCCAGTGGTTCGCCGATCATGTACCAACTGTGCAACTGACGACAGCCGACTACAAGGAATTGCTCGCTTCTCCTGATGTGGATGCCGTCTATTGTGCGGTTCCCCACAACCTGCATGCAGAATTATACACAGACATTATCGCCTCCGGCAAGCATCTGCTGGCTGAGAAGCCGTTCGGTATCGATGCACATGCGAACGATCGGATTCTACAAGCGATTCGGAATAACCCCGATGTACTTGTACGATGCTCATCGGAATTTCCATTCTTCCCTGGGGCTATGCAGATTGTGAAGTGGGTAGAGGAGAAGCGATTCGGACGTATTATTGAAGTGGAAGCCGGATTTTGGCATAGCAGCGATCTGGACCCGACGAAACCGATTAACTGGAAGCGGCGGATTGCCACGAATGGGGAGTACGGCTGCATGGGGGATTTGGGCATGCATGTTGTTCATTTGCCCATGCGCTTCGGTTGGAAACCAAGCTCAGTCCGTTCACTGCTGTCCAAAGTAATGACGGAGCGCCCGGATGGTAAGGGGGGGATGGCTCCTTGCGAGACATGGGACAATGCGATACTTGCTTGTGAAGTAAAGACGGAGGAGCAACAGTTTCCAATGATGCTCTCCATGAAACGGATTGCCCCGGGACACGCGAATACTTGGTTCATCCGTATTACTGGAACGGACTTCTCGGCCGAATTCTCGACCAAAAATCCGAAGCAGGTCGCATCGCTTCCATACGAGCCAGGGGGAGAGCAAGCTTGGCATGTGGTTGACGTCAATTATAGGTCGGCCTATTCTACCATTACAGGTGGTATATTCGAATTCGGGTTTTCCGATTCGATTTTACAGATGTGGGCGGCATTTTGCGACGAGGTCGTTCATCGCGATCAGATGCAACAATCTTTCCATTGTGCCACACCAGAAGAAGCTGCCGACAGCCACAAGTTATTCTCGGCTGCTCTGGAGTCGCAGCGTTGCGGAGATACGATACCACTTTCATGGGGGGATACGAATTGAAGCCGGGACCAGCTGAGGTCGTAGTGGCAGGCGTCATATGCCTCGATGTTATACCTAAGATGGAGCGACTAGCCGGGAATACAGGTTTGGAGCAGTTGTTCATTCCGGGCAAGCTGGTCAATATCGGTGCTGCTGTAACCGCCACAGGAGGTGCGGTGCCGAATACAGGCCTGGCTCTGCACCGTCTCGGTGTGCCGGTCCAGTTAATGGGTAAGATCGGCGACGACTTGTTTGGCCGGGCGGTTGCAGACTCACTGAATCGTCACGCACCGGGCATGGCCTCGAGTTTGATCGTCTCAACAGGAGAGATGACCTCTTACACCATTGTGATAAGTCCTCCTGGTGTGGACCGCGTCTTCATGCATTGTTCCGGGGCGAACGATACGTTTGCCGCTGCGGACGTGCCGTATGAACAGCTTCAACAAGCCCGTTTGTTTCACTTCGGCTACCCGCCATTGATGAAGAAGATGTATATCGATGGAGGGGAACAACTGGCTGAGATGTTCCGTACCGTGAAGGGGCTCGGGCTAACTACTTCGCTAGATATGGCAAAGCCAGACCCGGATTCACCAGCTGGACGGATAGACTGGGTGATCATGATGAAGCGAGTGCTGTCGCATGTGGACGTTTTTTTGCCAAGTTTCGAAGAATTGCTGTTCATGCTGGATCGCAACACCTATGACAATCTGGCAGACGAGCATGGCCCTGGTCAGGTGCTTAAGTATGCCACTGGGGAGATGCTCTCCGCTATCGCTGACCAGTTGCTCGAGATGGGGGCTGCGATCGTTGGGATCAAGCTCGGGGAGCATGGCTTGTACGTGAAGACGACTTCCGATCCATCTCGCATGAGAACAATCGGTGCTTGCTGGCAAGACCATTCAGGTCCGTCCTGGACCGGTATAGAGCTGATAGCCCCTTGTTATGCGGTAGAGGTCGTGGGTACGACCGGCGCTGGTGATTGCACGATTGCCGGATTTATCGCTGGGCTGCTGCAAGGGTTGCCGATGGAACGCGTGGCACTTGGTGCGGTTGCCGTCGGCGCATGCAACGTAGAGCAGGCGGATGCGACAAGCGGTGTTTCTTCGTGGGAGGCCGTTACCGATCGGATGGCAGCAGGATGGGCTCAACGTGGGATAGCGATTAACCTATCTGAACAGGATTGGCAGAAGGACGCTTCAACTGGATTGTACTTTAGGAATGATAGACCGAATGCGAGAGGGTGAAGGGACGATGAATCGCAGTCAAATGAAGCAAGCGCAAGTCCGAGCTGCTGATAGGATTCGAACCGCAGGTATCATACTAACGGAAGCGGAACAGAACGCCATTGAAGTGGCGGACTTTGGGTTGAACGACCTTGACAACCAGGGTCTGGAAATTATAACTTACATCAATACGGACCGTTATTGCGCTAAGGATCTCGTCTTGTTCTCTGGGCAAACGTGTCCCGAACACAAGCATCCGCCCGTTGGACATGATCCTGGGAAGATGGAGACGTTCCGCTGTCGGTCTGGACGGGTTCTGCTCTATGTGGAAGGAAAACCTGCTGCTCATCCGAAAGGAATTGTACCGTCTGGGAGCGAAGCTTATTATACGGTGTTTCATGAGATCGAGCTGAATCCTGGCGAACAGTACACGATTGCTCCTGGGACGCTGCATTGGTTTCAGGCTGGTAGCGAGGGTGCTGTAATATCGGAGTTCTCGAGCACGAGTCGAGACGAATTCGATATCTTCACAGATCCGCGGATACGACGAATACCTGAGACAGAAGCCAATTGAAGAAGATCAGGTAAATTGCTGTAGATAGGAGTGTCGACACGTGCATTGGAACGGTAAAGAGTGGACTAGACGGGAACTGGAAGCGCGTGTAGGCCGGCTGGAGCAGATCGGCGGCATTCGCAGGTTGCAATGGATGGAAGGAGTGGAAGCAGGCTCCGAGCACATACAAATACGTGCGGGCGCAGGTTTGTCCTATTATGTCAGCGCTTCACATGGGCTGGATATTTCGCTTGCAGAATTCCGCGGCGCCCCGCTTAGCTGGCAATCAGCGAACGGAGATACGCATCCAGCCTATTACGAGGCGGGCGGAGTGGAATGGCTTCGCACCGCCGCAGGCGGGCTGTTGATGACATGTGGGCTAACCCAGGCGGGTTCGCCCAACACGGACGAGGGCAAGGCGTTAGGGCTGCATGGACGCGCCCATCACACTCCAGCTCGTCATGTCTCTGTCTCGGGACAATGGATCGGTGACGAGTATGAGATGAAAGTGACCGGAATCGTAGAAGAAACGTTCATCTTCGGCGAGCATTTGCGTCTGATCCGTGAGATTCGCAGCAGGCTTGGCGAGAATCGGATTATGATCCGTGACACCGTTGAGAACCTCGGGTTCCAGACTTGTCCGCATATGATGCTGTACCATTTCAACTTCGGCTTCCCGCTTATGCAGGAGAGTACCAGAATCACGATGCCTTCAACAGCCATTACGGCCAAAGATGCGACGATGCCGATTGACGGCTATGACCGTTGGCAGGCACCTGATCCCTCTTATGCTGAGCGGGTATACTATCATCAAGTGACATCCGATTCGCAAGGCTGGGCGCATGCCAAGATCGAGAGTCCGGACTTCCCTGCAACGGAGCAAGGAATTACAGTAGACTTGTCCTGGTCGACCGAGAATCTCCCTCGTCTCGTTCAATGGTACATGCCAGGCGCAGGTTCTTACGTTCTCGGCATTGAACCTGCCAACTGTCATGTCGGCGGTCGGGCCGATGAAAGAGCCAGGGAGACCTTGTTCATGCTGGAACCTGGCAACTCGGTTACATATGAGCTGCAATTGGAAATCGGACCGGTAGGGGAGCGCATATCATGAAGCCCAAATTAAACGAACGGCAGGAACTTATCCTGGCGCTTCTGAATGAAACAGGCGAGATCAAGATTACGGCGCTTAGCAAGCAGTTTCAAGTGACGGAAATGACCATACGTCGCGATCTGGAGAAGCTCGAGCAGCTGACGCTGTTATATCGAACGCTTGGCGGTGCCATATCGTCGACAGCGGTAGACTTGCCTCTCGGAGAGAGGTCCCATGTGTTGACCGAAGAGAAATCAGCTATCGGTCGAATGGCAGCACAACTGATCCAGCCAGGAGAAGCTGTGTTCCTCGATGCGGGTACTACAACACTGCATGTCGCCAGGCGTATCGCCAAAGGCAGCGATATTACGGTCGTGACGAATGCGCTTAATGTGGCTGCGGAGCTGAATGGCAAGCATATTCAGACTATCGTTGTGGGCGGCATTGTAAGGGATGCTACTTCATCGCTCGTGGGTCCGTTCGCGGAAGAAATCATTCAGAAGATGGCGTTTGATCGAGTTTTCCTAGGAGCATCCGGCTTTACGCTCGAGCATGGCTTCAGCAACTCCAATGTGTTCGAAGCGGAGCTGAAGCGCATCGTTCTGACGAAGGCAGCCGAAGTTATTATGGTTATGGACCATACGAAATTCGGCCATCAGTCATTAGCCTCGTTCGCCAGGCTGAATCAAGTAAGCCGGATCATTACAGATGCGGAGCCGTCTGAAGCTATTAACGAAGCTTGCCTGGAAGCCGGAGTGAAAGTGATGGTGGCAGAAGTCGATAGTTTCTTAGCTGAGCGGGACCTCAATTAGGGGACGAATACGAATAAGACTCCCTTCGGCGCTGCACAGCAGGCGAGGAGAGTCTATATCAACATGGCTGCGTTATTGGCCTGCTAATGCGTCACAGAAGGATTTAGCATAGGGCGGCAGATCGGGCGGGCGACGAGCCGATACGATATTCCCATCGACAACAACGGCTTCGTCGTACCAAGTGGCTCCAGCGTTCTCCATATCATCGCGAATGCCTGGCGTTGAAGTTACCTTGCGCCCTTGCAATATTTTGGCCGAGATCAGCACCCAACCTGCATGGCAGATTTGACCGATCGGTTTACTGGCCGCATCCATCTCTTGAATCAATTGCAGCACTTTGCCATACCTTCTCAGCTTGTCCGGCGCCCATCCACCAGGAACGAGTATGCCATCGTAATCCGCGCTATCTACTTCATCGAAGGATAGTTCCGCGACAGCAGGTACTCCGTATTTCCCCACGTACGTTTTGCCCTTCTCATGACCGACGAGATGAACGACCGCCCCTTCCTCGCGAGCCCGATAGATCGGGTACCACAACTCCAAATCCTCAAACTCTTCGTCAACGAGGCATATGACTTTCTTCCCAGCTAATCGCACGGATGAATTCCTCCTTAATTATGCTTCATTCCATATTTCTAAACATCATCCCCTATTGTACCATAATTCAAATGGATAGATTTTTATCGAGACATTGGTCATAATGATAGATGATTATTTCTTGATAGAGTGGGAGATGGTAGGCATGAACCGGGCGATGCGAATGTTGCCGGCTATCGTATGTATGGCTGTTATTTATTATTTGTCGAATCAGACCGGGGACGATCTGGGTTCGTTGCTCCCTTATTTTCAAAAACTATTTCCAGCCTTGAAGAGCTTTGACGCGGGCCATTTCGTTGCCTACTTCATTCTCGCCTTGACGTATTACTTGGCGCTCTTTCCACGCTCGATCCATCCTTGGGGCAAAGTGCTCGTCATTGTGCTGTGCCTGCTCTACGGAGTATCCGACGAGTACCACCAATCGTTTGTAGCCGACCGTTCCCCTGACGTGAAAGATCTGCGCAATGACGGGATCGGAGCAACGATAGCGATGCTAGTGCTGATCATTCCGGCGATCGATCGTCAGATTAGAAAACGGTTCCTCTCATAGCAAAAAATACTATCCGCGCGCGGAAGGAGAATGGGAAGTTGAAGTAGAATATATTACTTCAAAAGGCGGATACATTACGGTGTTTTTTTACTGCTGAGAAGGAGTGGGCGATAGTGCAGAAGCACTGCAAGTGCGGGGAAACGATGGTCGTTCGTTTGCGCACCGTTATTTTTCAAAACAAGGTCGAGATCGAGAATGTGCCGATTTATTCGTGCGAGGCATGTCAACGAACAGAAGTGTTCCCACCTGTGAAGCCGGAATTGACCGGATTTATCAAGACGCTGGGACATGAGCCGGAGAAGAAGCAAGTGTATTTCAACGAGATCTCCGAGCTGGCACATCTCATGCATGAAGTGACGAATAAGGAAAATATACATAGCGCTGTGGAATCCATCATCGAAGAACGGATCAACGAACTTCTTGACTTGCTGATCCTTGCCCAATCGCTGGAAGATCGCGAGTGGATGGAGGATGTACGCCACCGGCTATCACAGATCACTAGTCATGTGACGACTGCTTACGATTTCTCCTAACTACTTTTTTTGTCGAATAAAGCTGACGTGCCGACGACGCCTGTTAGCTTTTTTTTTGTTTTTTTGTTAGTATCGAAGTAATAGATTTTGCGAGCATTCAGGAATGTTGGAGAGGTGGTTATCTTAATGGTGGAAGTTACCCAGTTAGAATCCGAGAAACAGTGGTTGCAGTTGTTGCAGACGAGCAAGGAGCAGCCGGTTTGTGTGTTGAAGCACAGCACCCGTTGTCCGATTAGTTCGGCAGCCTATGAGCAATGGAATACGTACATAGCCAAGGCTCCGAACGAAGAAGTGGAATATGCACTCGTACTCGTTGTAGAGGACAGGCCAGTGTCCAACCTAATTGCCGAATCGCTAGATGTGAAGCATGAATCTCCACAGTTAATCCTGGTTAAGCAAGGGAAAGCTGTAGCGCATACTTCACATTGGCATATTACCGAGGACAAGCTGAACGAATTGTTGAAATAGGGACTGTAGCCGATCGATATTGGTCTGGAAAAATGGAAATGAATTGAAAATGTATTGGTTTTCATTGCTTTACATTCCCATTTGTCGTATCATCTATATGAAACCTGTACACTTACACGATGATTTCAACCTTTAAATATTGGAGTAGATGAACGTGACCGTTACCATTTATGATGTTGCAAGAGAAGCCGGCGTTTCCATGGCAACCGTATCTCGTGTTGTGAACAACAACCCGAATGTCAAACCTCAGACGCGTAAGAAAGTGTTCGAAGCGATCGAGCGACTCGGATATCGCCCTAATGCTGTGGCCAGAGGATTGGCCAGCAAGAAGACGACCACAGTTGGCGTCGTAATTCCGGATATATCGAACTCGATATTTTCCGAAGTGGCGCGGGGGATAGAAGATATCGCCAACATGTACCACTACAATATTATTTTGTGTAATGCCGATAAGAAGAAGGACAAGGAAATTCGCGTAATCAACACGCTACTGGAGAAGCAAGTGGATGGTCTCCTGTTCATGGGTGGGACGGTAACGGAAGAGCATCTTCAAGCCTTCAAGACGTCTTCTGTACCGATCGTCCTCTGCGGAACGACTGCGGAGAATACAACCATTCCTTCGGTCGACATTGATCATGAATCCGCAGCTTACGATGCGGTGAAGCTATTGCTTAACGATGGTCATCGTCGCATTGGCATGATCAGCGGTACGTTGCAGGATCCTGCCAATGGCTTCGCTCGTTATCAGGGCTATAAGAAGGCGTTGGAGGAGGCTGGTATCTCGGTTCAGGACGAGTTGGTCCGGATTGGGAATTACCGCTATGAATCTGGCGTAGAAGTGATGAAGTACTTCCTTGAATTACCGGACAAGCCCACAGCAATATTCGCCGCAACGGATGAGATGGCGATCGGCGCGATACACGCTATACAAGACAATGGCTTGAACGTGCCGTCTGATATTTCGGTTATCAGTGTGGACAATGCTCGGATGGCTTCCATGGTAAGGCCGCAGCTGACGACCGTTGCTCAGCCGATGTATGATATCGGCGCGGTCTCTATGAGGCTCTTGACTAAGCTTATGAACAAAGAGTCGGTGGAAATGTCGCGTGTGACACTTCCTCATGAAATCATCAAACGGAAATCGGTGGCTCATTTATAATGAGCCTCTTTTCTTGGGTAAAAGGAGAATTGTGCATATGGGTTGGAGCAAAATTGGCTTGATCGGGGCCATGCTGGAAGAAATCGAATTGATTGAAGCGAAGCTTGAGAACTTGCAAGTCACAGAGAAGGCCGGGATTCGCTTCATGGAAGGCAGCATTCATGGCAAGCAAGTCGTGCTCTGCAAGTCTGGAGTGGGCAAGGTGAACGCAGCTGTATGCACACAAGTGCTGATCGACCGTTTCGGTGTGGATGCGATTGTGTTCACGGGTGTTGCCGGAGCGCTCGACCCTGCACTGAACATCGGCGACATCGTCATCTCCACAGACTGCCAGCAGCACGATGTGGACGCATCTCCGCTGGGCTTCCCGCGCGGGACGATTCCGTTCGCTGAACATTCGGTGTTCCCGGCGGATTCGAAGCTGGTCGACATTGCAATGGTGGCGAGTGGGATCGGTTTCGAAGGACGCGCCGTGAAAGGCCGCGTGCTGTCGGGCGATCAGTTCATCGCGAGCCGTGATACGGTGAAGTTACTGCATGAGGAGCTGCAGGGCGCTTGTACCGAGATGGAAGGGGCCGCAGTCGCACAAGTATGCACCATGAACAGTATTCCATTCGTGGTCATCCGTTCGATGTCAGATAAGGCCGACGGGTCGGCACATGTGAACTTCGCGGAGTTCACCCAGCTCGCGGCGCGACACTCCAGCAGCATCGTGGAAGAGATGATGAAGCGGGTGTAACGGAATCATATTTGTCTTGTGGATATGAATAAGGAGCTACTTCGGCGGGCTAAAGACCGTCGGGTAGCTCCTTTGTTGTGTTGATTGGTTTGTGACTTTGTTCATTTGTCTCGCGGCAAATAAAGCATCGCAATTTCCTTCGTCTGGCGGTTCTTCTCCTCGATCTTGCTGCGTCGCGGCATCGGTTCCCAGTCCTGAACCGCATCTAGCCACGTATGCGGCAGTGGAACCGGGCTCTCAGGTGTCCAGGCTTGCAGCCAAGCCTCCGGCAGCGGAAGCAGCGGCTCGCGCTCCAACTGGGCGATGAGAGGGTGATCGGTCATCGCTAGCCAGAGCAGGCTCCAGGCTCGCGGTACGACGCGCCAGATGTCGTATCCGCCGCCGCCAAGGGCAACCCATCGGCCGCCGCAGTGTTCATGCGCCAACCGATGAATATACAGCGGCATCTCGCGGTAGATGCGCATGCTGCAGTGGGTATGCGCCAGCGGGTCGAACGCATGTGCGTCGCAGCCATGCTGGCTCACGATGATGTCGGGCTTGAAGAAGCGGACGACGCCGTCGAGTACTTCGTGGAAGCACTCCAACCAGGAGTCATCCTCTGTATAAGGCTCTAGCGGGACGTTGAACGAATAACCGAACCCATCATCAGTCCCGCGCTCATTCACCGCCCCAGTACCTGGGAACAAATATTTGCCCGTCTGGTGGATAGAGAACGTGCACACTTCCGGGTCGGAGTAAAAGGACCACTGTACCCCGTCACCATGATGGACGTCTGTATCCAGATACAGCACTCTGGCGCCATACTGGCGTCGAATGTGGGCGATCGCGACAGAAGCGTCATTGTACACACAAAATCCTGATCCCTTGCTATGCATGGCATGGTGCAGTCCGCCACCCAAGTGAAGCGCATGTGGCGCCGCTCCAGTCATGACTGCATCTGCTGCTGCAATCGATCCACCGACTATCAGGCTTGTCGCCTCGTGCATATTCTCGAAGAAAGGCGTGTCTTCGGTGTCCAAGCCGTATCGCTCAGCGGATTTAACCGTTTCTGGCGACGGGTGGGGCAGGCTGAGTGCTTTTACAACGTCTACATAGGCAGCAGCGTGTGCGAGATGAATATCCTGCTCGCTCGCCGTCTCGTGTTGGATCAGCTGGGCGTCTGTCAAGGCGTTCTCTTTACGAAGCAAGTCCATAGTTAGGACGATCCGTTTTTGATTAAACGGATGCATGTCGTTAAAGCGGTATTGCAGTGCTTGATCATGATACACAAAAACCGCATCTTTGCTCATGACAACTCCCGGTTCCTTTCGTTATGGGTTGCATTCCACTTAGTACATAAAGCGCTGATGAAACCGAATCGTATCGAATCGTTCGACAGAAGCGAGCGGGACATGCTTACCGATGCGGACCATTAAGCAATTAGCAGGATGGGAGCATATTTCCGGGTCATCGGTCGCGAACCAGATCATGTCCACGGACTTCATTAATTGTTCCATCATTCTACGATAATCCCATACGTTGGATAGTGAGCCCTTCAAATCCCAGTGCCAGTAGTACTCCGTCGTGAATACAATCATATGTTCCAGCTGATCTTCGAGAAAGGCAAGTTGAATCAATTTCTTGCCAATTCCAAGACAGCGATACGCGTCTGCTACTTCAATGGCTCCAAGCTCGACAAGATCCTCCATATTGCCTTCTGACCACCGTTCCATGTCATCGGGATAATGGAAGGTGACGTAACCTACAATAACATTGTCGTGACGGGCTAGCACGATTCTGCCTTCTACCAACTCAGCAATTTCTACTAAGGCCGCGTGCTGTTCCTTCGGGCGACGAAACGCGTCCAGATCTGGGTGCATCTGCAGCGTGCGAAGATGTTCGCTCGAAACAGGACCTTCCACAACAATGGTAGATTCTCCATGAGCGAATTGTTCGGCATGATAAATTTTGATGTGTTCCATGGCGATCATCTCCTTTCGGGCGCATAGATCCGTTCCAAACAACATCCATTAAGCTACTTATAACAAACTTAAGGGAGAATGAAAAGGAAATAGTCGAATATAAGTGATTATGTTATAATAGACATGCCACAAAATGTCCAAATTTATTAAGCAGCACTTGCTCATATACCTAACGGAGCTAGGCTAGCCTCATTGTAAGCGCTTGAAATAGTAGAGAAATCGCACGATGTACAAGAAAGAGGAGGAGAATGTGGGATGCAAGGGGAAACCGAATTGATCGAAGCTACAGCAACAAATTCCAATCTAACTAATTATGAGGACGCACGCGACACGTTTAAGTGGGAAGACATCGAGAAGCAGTTCAGCTGGTACACAACCGGCAAGGTGAATATGGCTTACGAGGCCATTGACCGTCACGCTGAATCCAACCGCCGCGATAAAGTTGCCTTGTACTACAGCGATGCTACCCGCGATGAGAAATATACGTTTGCCGAAATGAAAGCGAATTCCGATAAGTTCGGGGACGTGCTGCGCAAGCTCGGAATCGGCAAGGGTGACCGAATCTTCATCTTCATGCCACGTACGCCGGAGCTATACTTCGCGCTGCTCGGCTCGCTCAAGGTCGGGGCTATTGTTGGGCCGCTATTCGAAGCGTTCATGGAGACAGCCGTTCGCGATCGTCTCGAAGATAGTGAAGCCGTTGCCATCATCACGACGCCATCGCAATTGCCACGTGTTCCTGTCAGTGAGTTGCCGAACCTGAAGCATGTTATTCTGGTCGGGAATGATGTGGATGCTTCCGCACCAGGCCAAGTCAACTATCAACAAGAGATGGCTGCCGCGTCCGATTCGCTCAACATCGAGTGGCTGGACCGCGAAGATGGCCTTATTCTGCACTATACATCTGGTTCCACAGGTAAGCCTAAGGGCGTGTTCCATGCGCAGAATGCGATGATCCAGCATTACTACACAGGTCGTATCGTACTTGATCTGCAGGAAGACGATGTGTACTGGTGTACCGCCGACCCAGGTTGGGTTACGGGAACGTCATACGGGATATTCGCTCCATGGCTGAATGGTGCGACGAATGTCGTTCGTGGTGGCCGCTTCAGCCCGCAAGACTGGTACAACACCTTGCAACGCTACGGCGTAACCGTCTGGTACAGTGCACCGACTGCGTTCCGCATGCTGATGGGCGCAGGCGACGATGTCGTGAAGCAATATGATTTGTCCAAGGTACGTCACGTGCTGAGCGTAGGCGAGCCGCTTAACCCGGAAGTCGTACGTTGGGGTATGAAAGTATACAACAAACGTATTCATGATACATGGTGGATGACGGAAACCGGAGGTCAACTGATCTGCAACTATCCAGCGATGGCGATCAAGCCAGGCTCGATGGGCCGTCCGATTCCGGGCGTGGATGCTGCGATCGTCGACGACGAAGGCAACGTACTGCCGCCGTATCGGATGGGCAATCTGGCGATCAAGACGCCATGGCCGTCAATGATGCGCAAGATCTGGAACAATCCTTCGAAGTATGCGGAGTACTTCCGTCTCGAAGGCTGGTACGTGTCCGGCGACTCCGCTTACATGGACGAAGATGGCTACTTCTGGTTCCAGGGTCGCGTCGACGATGTAATCAACACGGCTGGCGAGCGCGTCGGACCGTTTGAAGTCGAGAGTAAGCTTGTCGAGCATCCAGCCGTAGCCGAAGCCGGCGTCATCGGCAAGCCTGACCCGCTGCGAGGCGAAGTAATCAAAGCGTTCATCTCGCTCCGCGAAGGCTTCACACCGTCCGACGAACTGAAGGCGGACATCGCCAAGTTCGTCAAGGAAGGGCTGTCCGCGCATGCTGCGCCGCGTGAGATCGAGTTCAAGGATAAGCTGCCGAAGACGCGCAGCGGCAAGATTATGCGCCGCGTGCTGAAGGCGTGGGAGCTCGGATTGCCGACAGGCGACCTGTCCACAATCGAAGATTAAGTAGAAGAGGCCTGTCTGGTATACACACCAGACAGGCCTCTTTCAACGATTCAGAAAGTAAAACTTCGCTGTTTGTTCATCGTCACGATAAAACACGGCGTCAAAGGACGCCGTTAGGCGTTTATCCTTGTGCATTACTTCTTGTATTGCACCGACTTCGAAGGGGCTGATTCGCCTTTGCTGTTCGTAGCTGTTACACGATACCAGCCGTCGTACAGGATGGCGTAGTAGTTCACTTTATTCGTACTGGACGATTGAAGCTTCGAGAAGGTTCCATTCTCTTTATCACTATAATAAATGTCATATCGTTTCACTTCTTCACTGGCGGCACTAGCCGCCCAGCTGATCTCCAGTCCGCCGCTCGTTGGCTTGAGCGTTAGGCTGCGGGGAGCGACAGGAACAGCCTTATTGCCTCCTGATGGAGCTGGAGAAGGCGTGCTGCCAGCTCCTGTTCCCGTTCCCGTTCCTGGAGAAGTTCCAGGTCCCGTTCCGCTAGTCCCTGTGCTACCAGTTCCCGTCCCGCTACTGGTTCCAGCTCCGCCCGGGATTCCCAGATTGTCAATCTGTGCAATATCGCCGGAATGGCCATCGGAGTACACAACCCGGCTTGGCGACGATTCTTTACCCACGATATCGACAGCGGTCACATAGTAGCCGACCAACCCCTGTGTAGCGGGTTTATCGCTTATCTTCGCATCTTGCCCAATCAACGCGACTTTCCCGTTCAATCGTTGGAACCCATTAGCATCACTGGACCGATACAAGCGATATCCAGCTATATCAGGGTTACMTACTGGTTGGAATGCAATATCATACCCACCGTCTGCAGCCCGTTGCAGGGTGACACCAGCAGGAGCAGTTGGCTTCTGCCCGTCATCAGCACGCGGATCTTCTATCGAAGCGGCATCATTCTGGTAATCCTGCGGGTAGTAATGAACGATATTTTGCCGATTGTCCGCAGGCAGTTGAACTAGAACGTCTTCGATTTCTTTGATAATCTGCGCGATTGGCTTCTGGCGACGGACCACAAGCTGTTCTTGTACCAGATCGCTAGGTGTCTCCGGCTTCGGTAAGTAAACATTGCCGTCAAACGCTACGAATTTCTGGTGCACTAGCACATTGTCTTCTTCGGTTGGAATAAACCTTTTGTTGAATATATCTTTATTCAGTTTGCCTGCTCTAATCGTTTCCTCACTCGGCAGCTTCCCAGAATATCCGGAAACCGTCATATCCACGATGTTGGCAGGTCGTGCAAATTGTTTGGTAACGAATAGTTCAGGTTTGTTCTCGATAGTGGCGGTCATCACCTTGGAAAATATTTTCATCGCTCGTTGCGTCCCACATCCGGGTTCGCTGGTGCTGCAGCCTGTTTTTGACAGCGAGTTTTTCTGCGTGTCATAGCCGGCCCACACTCCGAACGTAATATCCGGCGTATAGCCGACGAACCATGCATCCCCATCATTCTGGGTAGAGCCGGTCTTGCCGACAACGGGATCGGTCTTGAAATGCTTGTAGTCCCTCATAACAGTGGTCGCCGTACCAGATGTGATGACGGTTCGCATCATATCAGTCATCAGGAAGGCGGTTTCCTCAGAAAACACGGTGGATGGTTTCAGCTTGTGCTCATACACCACTTTTCCTTCGGCATCCGTAATCTTGCTAATCATGAACGCATCGTTAAATATTCCTTTGTTCGCGATGGTCGTGTATGCATTTGTCATTTCTTCGACGGACACACCATCCGATAAGCCTCCGATAACGCCGGTCTGTGCATTGTAATCGTCCTTGGTGATGGAGGTGATTCCCATCTTCTTGGCGTAATCCCATGCTGTATCGATGCCAACTTCGTTCAAGAACAGCTTGATCGCCGGTATGTTATAGGACATATTCAAGGCGGTACGTGCGGTAACCAAACCATGGAAATCATTATCCCAGTTCTCAGGCAAATGGAATTTCTTCACCCAATCCTTCAATATCAGAGGCACGTCGTCGATAACGGTAGCTGGCTGGATAACACCCTTCTCGATAGCTGGAACGTAGGCTGCTATTGGCTTCATGGTCGATCCGGGCTGTCGCTTCATCTGGGTAGCCAAGTTCAACTGTTCGATGAAAAAGTTACGGCCTTCAATCATTCCAAGAATCGCACCAGTTTTGTTATCAATCATCATACCGGCGACTTGCTCGACACCCTTTACTTTATCGTCAGCCGTGAAGTTTTTCGGATTATCCGAGATCAGGTGCATCTGTTCATAAATCACTTTGTCAATCGTCGTGTAAATCCGGTACCCGTTGCGAAGAAGCTGTTCACGGGATTCCTTAAGTGCTTCGGCGTATTGCTCCTGTTCTTTCTTCGTACCGGTTTTCAAGTTCGGACTGTTCAAGTTGAGCAGTATTTCCGATGCCTTCCGCTCGGACTCCAACATTAGATACGGGTATGTATCGTACGCTTTCTCCGCAGGAGGGGCGAGTGTGGGCTGAACGTCGAATTTGAGCGCTTCCTCATACTGGCTCTGGGTCAGCTTGCCCGTCTCGAACATCCGCTTCAATACGAGTTCTTTGCGATTGTTCGCTTTATCAAATCCGACCTTGTCGAACTTGCCCTTGCTTGTAAAAGCGGAATAAGAGCTTGGCTGTTGCGGCAATCCGGCCAAGTAAGCGGCTTGGGCCACATGCAGCTGGTTGAGATCGTCTACGTTAAATATCCCTTTGGCAGCAGCCTTAATTCCAGACAAATTCGTACCGTTGGAGCCGTTACCGAATGGAATTTTATTCAGGTAAGCGAGTAATATTTGTTCCTTCGACATGAGTCGTTCAAGCCGAAGTGACAAGAAAATTTCTTTGGCTTTGCGGTTATCGCTGCGGTCGAGGTTCAAGAACACCCGACGGGCCAGCTGTTGGGTGATGGTGCTTCCGCCAGTCTGAACATCGGCTTTGGTCAACTTCTGCGAAACGGCACGAAGGGTACCCTTGAAATCTATGCCAGAGTGCTCAAAGAATCGATAGTCCTCAATAGCTACTACCGCGTTGCGAACCGTTTCCGGAAGCTCATCGGTGCCGATTATTCGACGATCTTCATCTGAGCGAAGCTGGCCGACCGGTGATCCGTCATTGAAATAAACGAACCCGGTAAGGTCGTTCTCGCTTATCTTCTCAAGTATGTAATCCCCGCTGCGTACCGGGTCGTCCTTGACC